>JBBIMC010000017.1:0-1918 GCA_037444605.1 Mycoplasmatota bacterium
AACAGCTCAAACACATCTACGGTCATGAGGACATGCTTCTCTATTTCAAAGAATTTAGTCAACATACGAAAAAGTACTTTAGTGAAGGCATCACGTATCGATATGATTTTAACCAACTTTTAGTGATTCTACCTTATAATGACATTCGAAGCGTCACGAAAATGATCAAAGAATACGTCAGATATTTAGATGTCTATGAATCTAAAGTGCTTCGATACGAAAAATTCAACGTCAATATCGGGGTTCTCCGTTACCCCGTGGTCACGGTTGAAAAGAATATGGATAAAATCATTCGCTTTTTGGATATTGCACTTGAAAAAGCGAAACGTGATAAAGAAGAGAAATATGTCTTCTTCGTCTATCGTGATTATGAAGATGAATTGTTTGAACAACAGGTTATCGATCATTTAAATGTGGCGATTGAAGAAAAATCACTTGGACTTGTCTTCAATCAAATCACAGACATTAAGAAAAATCGTGTTTGGCAGTATGAGAGCGAACTTGCCTTACTAAATTTAGCCATTGATAATCGTTACTTATTGCAGATTGCGAAGAAAAGACATCGTCTCATTGATCTTGAAAAGTTCCACATTAAGCAAGTGTGTGAATTCCTAGTTGAGTTGGAAAAGAAAACAGAACGTTTGATCAAGATAACGATTCCTGTGTCCAAAGAAACCTTTTTGGACTCAACCTTTAACCCCTATCTTTTAGGTTTATTGAAGGATTATGGGATTCCTTACGAATTCATTCGTATTAAGTTTGATATGGAACTTCGGCCCTCCCATTATGCAACTCAAATTCAAGAACTCATTGATCGTGGTATCGCGTTAGATACTACCTCTTTGGACATGGCTTTATCGTATCCATTCCATGCACTGCATGTGGATATCAAAAAAGAATCGGTCAAATGGAATAGTTATATCACGAAGTTAAAAGAACTTCTTGAAGGTTTCCACATGGCTCTTGTCATTCGTGGGGTAAAAACCAAAGAACAAAAGGAAGCTTTGGAAAGATTAGGACTGAATTATTTAGAAGGTGCTTTCTATAAACAACTACCTGCCCCGATCTTAATTCAAAAGATTAAGGAGTCATTATGAGTTTAGATGCCCTAAAAAAACATGTTCTCGCGATGGAACAAGATGGTAAGAACAGTGCGAGTTACCGTGCCGCAGCGTCTTTTTCGATGCTTGAACATATCGATTTAATGGTGGATCGTTATTTAAGAGAACCCCAGAGTGAAAAGGGAGCGATTCTTTTAGATGTTTTTGGGATGCTTCAAGGATTGTTCGTTGCTATTGATGCGCTCTATGATTTAGCGATTGGTTTAACCCAATTCAAATATCATATTAACGTCAACTCCAATCCCGTTTTACATGAACTAAAGTATATTAGAAATGATATTGTTGGGCATCCAACCAACCGAACATACCCTTCTGGAGGTACAGGATTCTCAATGCTTTCTGCAGGACATTTGTCCAAAGAAAAGTTCAGTTACCATACCTATATTTTCGAAAAAAATAAACTTGATATTAAAACCAAAGATGTCTTTGTAAAACCACTCTTGGATCAATATGTGGTTGAAAAGAATCGGATCTTAAAAGACATTTTGAATTATCTAACCCATACCGAAGCGAAAACAAATATTCCAGAAAGTATCGCTATACTGTATGAAACATTAAATTTAGAATCATTGAACAAGATTAAAGATGACTTCATAAAAGAATATCAGATTGAACAAGATTCAAGTCACCGTTTCTTATGGCGTACATCTCTCATAGAAACCTGCATTTTTTGGCATGAAGGTGATGTAGAACTTAACCAGATGGTTGAATATTTCGCGAAAGTGCAAGTGGAAAAGCTGTATGAAATTGCCCTTGACTTGGAAAATAGAAAAGGCATGGATCTATACACACCTCTT
>JBBIMC010000017.1:1942-3637 GCA_037444605.1 Mycoplasmatota bacterium
GAAAGAATGAACGCTATGCTATCGAATTACTACGAAACATCCACGATTTCAAGCATCCATTAAGAGATAGTGATCTCATGGCGCTATTTAGTTTAAATCCACCTAAAGATGCCTATAAATTGTTAACCTTTTTAAAAGATCAAACCGATGAAAAAAAAGCTTATTTAATCGGGTCTGCACTCAAAGCATATCGTCCAAAAAAGTGAGAAGCGAAATAAAAAATATGGTATAATATTTCTTGAGGTGAAGAACATGGCTTGGAGTAATGAAACCTACCTAATTGGTGAAAAAGTAAAAGTGGAAGGCGAAAAGGGATTCGGTGTGATCACACGTATCGATCTTCCTCGAGGATTGGTATATGTATTGTTTAGACGTATGAGAGAAGAAGCGTATCCGTATCCTGAAGCATTTGAACAAGGAAAATTAAAATGCGAGGTCGTCCACAAAAAGTAACACTGGGTGTTGCTTTTTTCATATGAAACGATTTGTTCATTTTTGGAAAACCTTTTTCCGTATGGTATGGGAAATCATCAAATCGATGAAGACCATCAGAGGTCTCATCGCTTTGTTTATCAGCTACATGCTTTTTCATGGATGGGCTGTGCTATTGCTCCTCGCTGGAACCCTATTTTCAAATCCATTGTGGATAGCTTTGGGATCCACGGTTATTCTATTTTGGTTGGGTCCAGGGACACCAATTATTCCTTTAATTATTGTTGTGGCATTTGCCATAAAGCGTTATCTTTTACTCGATAAAAGTGAACGCATTCATCTCAAAGAATTATGGATAAAACTTAATGAAAAATCAAAAATAAATTAAATATATCAAAAATTGTGGATAAAATACGATAAAAAATTACATAAATATTAAAAATTTAATAACTTTTTCTAAAGTTGCTTAATTGTTCTATCTATCCTTGTTATAATAAACATGTATTTCCATTAAATGGATGGTAGTTTATGAATGTGCAACTTTTATCTTTATTAATCAAAGCATCGACTGAAAAATCAACATCGCTTCCTTCACTTGCATCATGGATCGATGAATGGAAGACGATCAGTGGCATTCCCCTAGAGGGATTGCTTTTTAAGCGTTATGATGGGGGTTATATTCACATCCCCGAGTCATACTCACTACCTCAAGAATTTATGCATCTTGATCAAGGATGGCATGAAAAACATGGTCGTCTTTTGTATATTAAACAAGACACAATCTTTTGCCTATCTTCAATGACAGCACATCATGTCACTCTATTAGATATGGAAATTGGATTTCAATCATTGATCCTTCGCATCACTATGTTCAACCGCACCTTGGAACTAAGTGATCAAGAACAAGCCTTATATATGCGCAATTTCATCTTAGACCACATGTCTGAAATGATTGCTGTTAAAGATAAAAATATGGTCTTTCGGTATGCTAATCCCGCAGCAGAGTTGGGATTTAAAAATGATTTAGAAACCATTGTCAACAGACGTGTGGATGAAGTCTATCCCCATATTGAAGTTGAACGCATCAAAGAACTTGATCGTGAAGTTTACAAACTCAATGAGCCCATTAAGAAAACAATCAAAATGCTGTTATCAAAATCATTTATTGATGCTGAAACCGAGCGCATGATCTATCGAGATCAAACCGGGAAACCCAAAGGTATTTTGACGATTAATCGTAACATTTCTGATCGGATTAAGATT
>JBBIMC010000017.1:3654-9772 GCA_037444605.1 Mycoplasmatota bacterium
CAAGCGATTCTAATCAAGATCTCACTCGAGTTTATCAACGTTTCGGATTCAGATGTAGATAAAAAATTAAATGAAGCTCTAAAAATGGTCGGAGAGTTCATTGAAGCTGATCGTGTCTATGTTTTTGATTATGATTACGATAATTATGTGACCAATAATACCTATGAGTGGTGTTATGAGGGGATAGAACCGATGATTGATCAACTGCAGGGTGTTCCCATCACTGACATATATGATGATTGGTATTACCCGCATAGCCAAGGAAAAACGATATATATTCAAGATGTTAGTGCTTTAGATCACAATTCAGTTATATATCAAATATTGGCTCCACAAGACGTTCAATCACTTTTAACGATTCCTTTATTTGAAGAAGAAACACTGACTGGATTTGTGGGTTTTGATGCGGTTCGTCAAATCCGTCATTGGTCCGATGCAGATCAAAGTCTTTTACAAATCTTAACAGAACTCATCGTCCACTTGAAACGCAATCAACGACGCAGTCTCGAACTCATTAAGTCTCGTGAGGTTGCTGAAGAAGCCAGTCGCGCCAAAAGTATTTTCTTGGCCAATATGAGCCATGAATTACGTACACCATTATCTGGATTATTTAATGCCATTAGCCTGATAGAAGAAACGGTCACAGGCGAAAAACAAATCGATTATATCAATATTGCGAAAACCTCGATGGAATCATTCTCAACAATCATCAATGATATCTTAGATTTCACACGCATCGAACAAAAGAAAATGGTGATTGATGAGACTTTTTTCAATCTTGAAAATGAAATGTATCAACTTGCCAAGATGCAAGAATATGCTATTTTGGAAAAAAATCTTGAATTGCAGTATGTTTTTGATTGCAAAATCCGCCACATGGTGAAATTTGATCGCCTAAGACTGCGTCAAGTGATTCTCAATCTCATGAATAATGCCATTAAGTTTACCGATCATGGATCAATCTCACTTTCCACTACGCTTATTGAAGAAAATGATCAATATGCATCGATAAAATTTGAAGTTACTGATACCGGAATAGGCATGGAGCCTGAATTGATTGAACGAATTTACGAACCTTTTGAAAAGGGAAAGAATCAACAAAAAAGGAATTTTTCAGGTGCTGGTTTAGGGATCCCTATCATCAAAGGCATTCTCAACCATTACAGCTCATCACTCCAAATTGAATCTCATCCTAATCAAGGATCGACATTTTCTTTTGTCATCGATTTTGAAAAGGGTGATGATATTACCGTTCATTACCAGCCATTAAAAGGTAAACACGTATTACTCATTACGACACCCGAGATATATCCTTCTATGAAATATTGTATGGAAACGATGTTGCTTGATGCGATGTTTATGGATCTTTATCATTTAAAACCACTTCATGCTCAAATAGATTATGTAATCATTATGCCTGGTGATCAGCACATAGAGTCAGCTAAACTTGAAAAAGTGTTATTAGAAGCGAAGCGTTTAGAAATTAAATCGATTCTTTGCGTGACAAAAGCGAGTCATTATGCAGAATCTACTTTATCATTACCCGATTACTTGATTCACTATCCTATGTCAAGGGACAAGTTTTTCCAAACACTTATTCATCATCAACATAAAATAGAGTCGAAACAAAAAAGAAATTTCAAGGATCTCTCCGTATTAGTCGTAGATGATCATAAGTTGAATCGCCAAGCTTTAGAAGCCATGTTACAGACAAGAGGATGCGAAGTAACCCTTGCAGAAAATGGATTTATAGCCATCGATCTCATTAAAAATAAACATTTTGATATCGTATTAATGGATATTCAAATGCCAGGGATTGACGGATATCAAACGACAAAACTAATCCGCGACATGAACTATTCCATGGATGAATTACCCATCATTGCTGTCTCTGCAAATCGTTATGAAGGTTCGATGGAAGAGGCATTACAATTGGGACTTAATGGTTATCTCATGAAACCATTTAAAATGGATCAACTCATGATGCAAATCGAAAAAGTATGCCATTATCATCATGAATCTAGTGATTTTGCCTTCATAAAGGATGTTAAAGCTTTCGATCATGAGGAAATGATGGAATTATTTAATAACAAAATGTCGATTGCACAAAAGATTATTGATGGTTTTATCCGCGATCACGAAAAAGATATCAATCATATTAAACAGGCATTAAATGATCGAAATGAGATTCAGCTAAGACAGTCTATGCATTATTTCAAAGGCGCAGCAGCATATGTCACTGCACATCGCATCGTCCATATCCTGGATCGCTGCTCTGAACTTGCAAAACAAGAAAAATGGGATGAACTTGAACCACTGATCGCCTCATTAGAAAAAGAATATCTACAATGGAAGGACGCTATAGAGAAGGCTTTATACCATGATGTAGAAGGAAGATAACTAACATGATTAATAAAGGAGATTTTTTATGAAACGTATATTACTTATTGAGGACAACAAAGATCATAGCCAGATGTTTAAACAAGTCTTAGAAGAAGATGGTTACCACGTCACGACAGCGATGTCAGGATTGGATGCGGTGAAATTGATTGAAGCTGAATCTTATGATCTAATCATTACGGATTTGATGTTACCTGATATGAGTGGAGAATCCATCATTCGCCTGGTAAGAAAGATGTATTCGATGCCCATATTGGTCGTCTCATCAAAAAATCGTGATGCAGATAAAATCTTTAATCTCAATTTGGGAGCAGATGATTATCTTGTCAAACCATTTTCATTGAAAGAACTCGTGGCACGTGTCAAGGCTATCTTAAGACGTAGCACACCACAAAAAAATTATGTTCAAGGTTTAATTGAGCTGGATCAAGTGACGATTAATATGGACAATTATATGATCGAAAAGCAAGGACAGAAATATCCGCTGACACGAACAGAGTTCGCAATATTACAATTGCTTATTACCCACATGGATCAAGTCGTCACGAAAGAAGAAATCTATGCGAACGTTTGGCATAAGCCATTTAAAGGGGACAACAACTTACTCAATGTAAACATCCACCGGATCCGACAGAAATTAGAAGAAGATGCGGATGATCCAAAAATTCTACTCTCTGTTTGGGGTGTGGGATATAAATTTGTTAAACAAGGGTAATTATGGTTTACCCTTTTTTTCTTCTTTACGTATAATAGTAATGGAGGGATTTTTTTGAAACGATTTATGGGTTCGCTTTTTGCGATATTTAAAAATATGTTTAATACTTCATCACCGACGTCACTGAAGGAATGCTATCAAGCACTTCTCCTTTTTTCGATAACGAATTTTATACTTTTGGTCTTTTGGGCGATTAATCCATTTGAATGGGAAGGTTTAGCCTCAATCATTTTTGATGGCTTTATGATTATCTATGGAATCATCATGATGATCATGGTAACATCAACACTCATTAGACGTTTTGTTGATGCGTCGATCAATCCTTATCAAGCCATCGTTTTTCCTATTGTGATGATCGTTCTATTTACTTTGGTTCGTTTGCGTTTGTTTTCAGAAGTTTTCATGATCATTATCTTAAGTATCTATTTTTTGAGTCATTTCTATTTAATGATGCTCGTGATGATGCCTACGATAAAAAATGAGACAGATCAAGATCCAATGAAATAGTTCTTATTTATCCATTTTTTCTACTCAATTTCTCATGGTATAATAAACATGATGCGACACAAGAAAGGGGATTTTTATGTTATATCAATCATTCACAGTAAAAAACATAACACTTAAAAATCGCGTGGTTATGCCACCCATGTGTATGTATAGCGCTGAAAACGATGGGATGGTACAGCCGTTTCATCTTGTGCATTATGGGAGTAGAGCTGTTGGTGGAGTCGGACTTATCATTCAAGAAGCAACAGCGATCATGCCAAATGGAAGAATCACTGAAAATGATTTAGGTATCTGGAATGATGACCACATTCCCGGTCTAAAATCAATTGTCGACATGATTCATCACATGGGTTCAGTGGCTGGGATTCAAATCAATCACGCAGGTAGAAAAGCAAAATCAGGGATTGCGATTGGCCCTTCACCCATCACCTATGGTGGTGACTACAGTGTTCCCAAAGAGATGACACTTGCTGATATTAAAGAAGTGGTCGAAGCTTTTAAAGATGCAGCACGTCGTGCAGATCAAGCGGGATATGATCTTCTTGAAATTCATGGTGCTCATGGATACCTCATTTTTGAGTTTTTATCACCGATATCCAATCATCGTACGGATCGATATAAGGATGGTAAAGTTTTCTTAAGAGAAGTGGTTGAAGCGATCAGCAGTGTTTGGCCTAAAGAAAAAGTGCTCGCACTGAGAGTCTCTGCTCATGAATATGTTGAGCATGGTGTGACCCCTGATATCATCAGTGACGCGATTAATTATGTCAAAGATTTAGGTATTGATCTGATCGATGTGTCATCTGGTGGAAATATATTGGTTAAGATTAACGCTTACCCAGGGTATCAACTTGAACTTGCTAGAAAAGTAAAAGCACTCACAGGGTTACCTGTGATTGGTGGAGGACTCATCACCGATTTAAGAATGGCAGAACATGCAATCTCTCGGGGAGATGCAGATCTGATTTATTTGGGAAGAGTTCTTTTAAGAGAACCTTATATCGTCATCAATCAAGCGGCTGAATTAGGTGTAGATATTGAGTACCCAAAAGCGTATATTCGCGGTAAAAAGTAGCAATGTGATTTTTTTGTAAAGATGGCCAACCTTTGGTTGACACATCTTTTTTTTATTTTTATGCTTGATTTGAAGAAGAAAAATGCGAAAGTGGAGGTTTCAGATGCACATTTTCATTCTTGGAATCGTTTTTGTCATGATCAGTGTATCCATGCTTTGGATGTATGTTTATCTTCCCCAAAAGCAAAGTATTAAAGTTGTGGGAACGATCATCGATTATGATGTCATTGAACAGGAAGAGGGACTGATGTATGTTGCCAAAGTCATCTATGAAGATCCTTTAAGTCACGAGACCAAAGAAACACAACTATCACGTGGGTTACCTCTTAAAAAAGATGCCCCACAAAAGACGACACTAGTTTATCAAATGAAGTCACATGATATTGATTTGTTGGAAGACATAACACCCTATGCGATGACATCGTTTGTATTGATGGTGGTGGGCGTTATTATGATTTTACTTTTCACAGGAGGTTATCTATGATTAGACCCTACCAAGCATCGGACTGTCTGACTCTATCGCTTTGTGATCCCAGTTTACAAACGCATCTCACGTTTCTTTGGCTTAGTGATCAAAAAGTTCTCGGTTTTCTCGTGATTTCGAGACTGGAATCAGAGATTTATATTCATCATTATGAGTTTGATGAAAACATTAATCCAAAAGAAGGAATGGGTCGATTAATGGATGATCTAAAACACCTGTTCAAACATGAAGATATCTATTTTCTTCATCAATAATCTCCTTCATGACTTTCTTAAGAGTGAATCGATGAATCCTCTTTTTTTTATGCACTGAGATGGATGTTTTGTGGTAGAATATGAACACAATGTCATGAGGGGAATAGAAGATGAAACAAAATAGAAATCATGAATATCACACGGAAAAAGCAACCAAATTAGCGCGTCTTTATGAGGTTATCGGATACCCACTTAACGATGAGAAAATGGCGCTTCAAGCGATTACGTGTTCAAACTTTGCTAAGGAGTATAATGATTGTTCAACCGATAAAATCTACGAACATGATGGACTTGCTGTCGTTGGAGATGCTATTTTAAAATCAGTTCTATCCATCGATGCTTTTTTATCCGATATCACCATCACTGAAGGGGATTTAACCAACCAAAAAAAGGCGATAGAAAATAACGCCTCTTTACAATCCATAGGGATTCAGATGAATTTACCAGAGATTTTATTTTATGCAAATACTGATCTTCAAGGAAAGAAAAAAATAGCGACAGCGGTTGAAGCCATCATTGGTGCCATTTATTTCAGTCATGGGTTTGATGCGTGCATCGATTTTATCCATCGGTATATGCCGTTCACAAAAACCGGAGCGTAAATCATCATGAAACTTATCATCATTTTTGGTCCTCATGCTGTGGGGAAAATGACCGTTGGTCAAGCATTAAGTCAAAAAACG
>JBBIMC010000017.1:9790-10087 GCA_037444605.1 Mycoplasmatota bacterium
GGGGATTCCACTCTTTCATAATCATGTAAGTATTGAATTATCTACCGAGCTTCTTGGTCCATTCAATGAAAAACAAATGGCGTTATCAGGAGCATTAAGAGAGGTTATTTTTGATCATGTTGCCAAAGCTCATCAACAAGGATTGATCTTCACCTTTATGTGGGCACTCGATGAAAAAGCGGATGAAGAGTATTTAAATCGTCTTGAGCAACGCTTTATCGCTGAAGGGGCAGAGGTTTATTATATCGAGTTAGAAGCGGATAAAGACGTACGCTTTGCTCGTAATCAAACTGAAAA
>JBBIMC010000017.1:10097-12120 GCA_037444605.1 Mycoplasmatota bacterium
TAAGCATAAAGCTACTAAACGAAATCTTGACGTCAGCAATCATTTATTTACAAGTCTTGAAGCAAAATATCGCTTGAATTCACATCCAGGAGAAATCAAGAAAGCTCATTATCTGAAGATTAATAATACAGCACTCGATCCCGATCAAGTTGCCGAACGTATTATCCAACATTTTCATTGGAGCTAAGGGGGATTATATGAAGAAAAAATTAGGGATCTGTCTTACTGGAGGAGGAGCCAGAGGTGCCTATCAAGCAGGAGCTCTAAGCGCTCTTCATGAAGCGAATATTCTTGATGATGTCTACGCGTATGCAGGAACATCCATTGGTGCTGCAAATTCTGCATGTTTAGTTTCCAGCTCAGTTGATCAACTCAAAGAGATTTGGTTTTCTATACCTTCGGATGCGTTAAAACACGAAAAGCCATTATTATCACGACTACTCGAAGATAAACTAAAAGCGATTGATCAGGGAATCTATTCCATGGATACATTTTCATCGACCATGATGGAATATATCAATCAAGAGAAACTTGCCCAAAAACGCGTTTATGTCACCGTATCTGATGGGGGTGATGAATCTAAGGGTTTGCTGGAATTGGTGAAATCATCGTATCGTCACTATTTGAGAAAAGACTCCAAAGTCATCTACTTACCCCTTGATGAACTTACCCAAAAGGAATCTCACAAAGCCGTCATTGCCTCATGTTCGATACCAGTCATTTTTCCCGCTGTAAAAAATCAACATAAAAAATATTATGATGGTGGTGTTTTTGACAACATTCCTATCAAACCTTTGATTGCTCATGGATGCGATGAAATCATCATCATTCATCTTAACCGAACATTGTTTTTTAAACCAGAAGATTATCCAGAGGTCAAACTTTGGGAAATCAAACATAAAGGTAGTTTGGGCAATGTGTTAGATTTTTCAAAAGCTCATGTTGAAAAATTATATGCGTGGGGTTATGAGGATGCGAAATTATTTTTAAATGAATACTTGAAATAAAAATAAAAGAGTTTATCGGCCGATAAACTCTTTATTCATTATTGATAGATTTTGATGGATTCGACTTGCATTTCAAAGGGTAAATCTTGATCAACAATCTTGCCGCCATACCATCCACCTACAGCAAGATTCATGATGAGATAATATGGCTGGTCAAAGGGCCATTCATCCGAAGTATCTCCAGCTTCTTTATTGACACGGAAGAACTCTTTTTCATCGATTTGAAAAGATAGATATTCTTTTGTCCAAACCAAAATGTAATCATGAAAAGCTTGTGAAGCATCTTTGACACTGATCTTCGTTCCCTTATCATTGCCCTTACGATGATTATAGGTTTGGGTATGTATAGCACAGGTAATGATTCCGGGTCTGTTTCCAGCGAATTCCACGAGATCTATTTCACCACATTGAGGCCATCTGACCTGACCTTTTTGTGCACCCATCAACCAAAGCGCTGGCCATGCTCCACGTCCTTGTGGCATCTTGGCACGAATGATGAGTTTTCCATATTGATACTCAAATTTACCACGACTATTTAAGCGTGCGGAGCGATATTTGCAATGCTCACCTTCATGAATCGTGGCTCTTATCGTTAATTTTCCATTTTGGATAAATGCATGTTCTAAATCATCCACATAACATTGGGATTCATTGTTAGCCCACTTTTCACCGACTTCAAGTGTCCAAATGGTGCGATCAATCGTCTTTGTCTGTGTAAAATCTTCTTGATATATGAGTTTTGTAAATTTCATAGTTACCTCCACGTTGTTCCAAAAGACAGTATAACACAAAATGGATGGGTTACTCTATTTTCGTGATAAGATTATACATGTGAAGCACGTGAATTGAACTTAAAACATCATACAATTATGACATATAGGAGATAAACAAAAATGAATATTTTTCCTGCTGTTAAAAAATTACAAGTTGATTCCTCAAAATCACATGTTTGGCAGACTTATTATGATGTCGATCAAACGATCATACCTTTTAGCATCATCCAACGCTTTTCATTT
>JBBIMC010000017.1:12135-13860 GCA_037444605.1 Mycoplasmatota bacterium
CATCACAACCCTTCGTGAAGGGTATAATCGATCAAACTCTTGGAGAAGAAGCCTATCGGTTAATTATCCAAGAAAATCAAATAGAGATATATTTTGCAACCGAAAGTGGACTATTTTACGCGTTGATCACATTAGAACAGTTGATGCAAAACAAAGATTATTTGACGAAAATTCCTTGTGTGACAATCGATGATGAACCAGAACTATCGATTCGAGGATTTATGTTGGATATATCACGCAATAAAATCCCTACATTACAATCAATCAAGCGATGGATTGATACGATGGCAAAACTAAAATATAACCACTTAGAACTTTATGTCGAAGGGATGAGTTTTTTCTATCCATCATTAGGTGATGTTTATCAAAAAGATCAAACACCATTAACTCCAGAAGAGTTTAATGAATTACAAAATTATGCCAAACAAAATATGATTGATCTAGTGCCTTGTCACAATGGTCTTGGCCATATGACTGAATGGTTAACCAAGTTTCCTCATCTTGCTGAACTACCGGAAGGGATGTTTATGTGGGGAGCTTATCGAAAGGCATCCACACTTAATCCTTTATCTTCAGAAAGTTTTGATTTTGTCAAAACACTCTATCAAGATGCAATCAAAGATTCAATCTCACCATATTTTCATATGAATTTGGATGAACCTTATGAATTAGGCCATGGCAAAAGTAAAGAAGAAGCCTTGCGTGTCGGTGTGGGTCAAGTTTATCTCGATTATCTACTCAAATTATATACACTAGTGACTTCATGGGGGAAAACGCCTCTCGTTTGGGGAGATGTCCTCAATCATCATCCTGAATCACTCGAAAAGTTACCTAAGGATTTGATTTTTGTGGATTGGGGATATGATTATGATTATCCATTTTATCAGACATTAAAACGACTCTCTGAAAAGAAAGTGAAGTTCATGGCAGCTCCAGGAACTTCTTCTTGGAATAGCATCAGTGGTCGCACAGATGACATGATCAAGAATATTGAAGAAGCATGCCGATGGACGAAAGCATTTGATGGCCTAGGGATTTTATTAACGGATTGGGGCGATAATGGTCACTGGCAACAAAGTGTCATCAGCTACCCCGCGCTTGTTTATGCAGGATTGGAGTCATGGCGTGGTCATGATCAAAATCGACATAATATAAAGAACATTCTTAATGGTTGGTTCAAAGATGAGAACGAAACCTTGGGAAAACTCATCATCGATTTAGGAACCTATGACCGCTATCAACCCAACTATTTAAGCAATCGTACAGCTTTGATGGATCTAATGATTCTTCATCGTCGGGTTGATTTATCCGATTTAGTCGCATCCATGAAAAAAGGAATGGAGCATCATCCATTGAATAACATCCATCGATATTCGCAATTAAAAGCATGGATCCAAGAAATAAAGGATAGAAAAATACTGATAAAGGCTAATGATCATGCAAAGTGGGTTGAAGAAGAGATTGATCTAACGATCTTCATGCTCGAAACCTTGTTTGACTTTATCATCTATTTTGATCCCTCGTTGCAAGAAACCGATAAACGCAACCTTAAACAAAACCTACACAAACAACTTCCCATGCTCATTCAAAAGTATCAAGATGTCTGGTTATCGAGAAATAAAGCAGGTGGGCTCGTTGACTCTATTCAATCTTTACTAATGATGAAAGACTTTATCGAAATGGAGATTTAATCGGGATTCCGGTAATGTTTGCTCATTCACTAAC
>JBBIMC010000018.1:0-12150 GCA_037444605.1 Mycoplasmatota bacterium
CTTTTAGACGTTGCATACGATTCAAGGACTCCACTGATCGAGAAGATTAGAATTAAGATCGCACCTTCCGAATAATCACCAACGATGAACGCGCCTAATGCAGCTAAAATCATCAAAATTTCAACATTTAATGCTTTATTGTGTATGGTTGCTAAGATACCTTCTTTAGCTTTTTCATAACCACCGATCGCAAACGATAGTCCGAAGAATAACGCGACGATCCATGAGGTTGGAGTTAGTGCTTCGAAGAGAAATCCCAAAGCGATGAATAAAATGGAAATCACAACAAGTGTTGTTTCGATAATCAATTGTTTTCTAGTCATATAGCCTCCTCATAATCATAGTTACATTTTAGCATAGATGATACTTATCTGTATAAATAAAGCACCATATTATTATAAATTAGGCCCTTAATTAGAAAGATAATGATTTTAACGACCATGTGTTGTTGATTGTGGTTGTTTTCACATATAAATTTTACGCGTATTTATAAAATCAAAAGAGAAATATGTTCGCTTTTTCAACGTTTTTGGTATACTATGAAAGAGGAGATGATAGCCATGAATTATATCTATGAAACTAACCGAATTTATGTCAATGATGAGAATGGAAAATTGATTGTAGATGCCACATTCCCCTTTATCAAAGAAGGTGTCGTCGTTGTGGATCATACCTATGTTGATCCTTCCCTTCGTGGACAAGGTGTCGCATCAAATCTCATGCAAGAAGTCTATCAACATATCAAAAATCAAGGATTTAAAGCAGTAGCTACGTGCCCTTATGCAGTCGTCTGGTTTAAACGTCACCCCGAATGCACAGACATCATCGCAGACGATGTTCAAGATAGCTTGCATCCTGAATGTAAGATATAACCCTGAGGTCAATCTATGAAGCGTCCATTGTTGATTTTAGTCGCTGGAGGTTCAGCCTCCGGTAAGAGTACAGTCGTTAAAGAAATTCTTGATCGAGCAGGACTCGATGACGTATTGATCATTAAACATGATGATTACTACCTAGACCAAAGTGACCTCCCCTTAGAGGTACGTTATTTAACCAACTATGACCATCCTAGTTCACTTGATAATGAATTGTTATATAAACATCTCGTGACGCTTCTCGATGGGAAATCCATCGACAAACCAACCTATGATTTTGTCAATCATACAAGAAGTTCAATTGTTGAACATGTCTCACCGAAACCCATCATTATCGTCGAAGGCATTCTGATTTTGGAAAATGAAAAGATTCGTGAATTGTCAAATATGAATCTGTTTGTTGAACTCGATGATGATACCCGCTTTATCCGTAGATTACTTCGTGATATGAGAGAAAGAGGAAGAACCTTAGAATCCATCATAAGCCAATATGAAACCACGGTTAAACCGATGTTCCACAAGCACATTAAACCGACTAAACGCTTTGCCGATGTCATTATTCCTAACGATCGCAAACATGATATTGCGGTCGATCTTATTGTGACCAAAATCAAACAAATTTTAGGAGAAAAAGAATGATCCTTGTCGTGATTGCGATGCAAGAAGAAGCAGAATTGATTCTAAAACACCCACTTTCTAATATAAAAGTAATTTTAACTGGTGTGGGTAAAGTTAATGCTGCATCGAAACTTACAGAAGCCATTTTGACACATAAGGTGGATAAAATATTGAATCTAGGTTTTGCTGGTGCTTCAGGAGATTTCAATGTTGGTGATATCGTCTATGTCAAACGTGCGATGTATCACGATTTTGATTTAACGCTTTTTGGTTACCAAAAAGGTCAGGTTCCTGGATATCCTTCTTATTTTATCACCGATGAAGCATGGGGATTTCATAAGGACCCAGTCTCATATAAGTCTTCAGATTTATATACAGGTGATTATTTTGCTACCGAACACTATAATCAAAACTGTCTTTACGATATGGAAGGAACTGCATTGTTCCAAGTTGCTCATCGTTTCAACATCCCGATTTTGTCGATAAAAGTTGTGTCTGATCTCATCGGATCCGCATCTCATTTCGAGTCTTATCGAAGATTTGAAGCCAGTGAAGGAGCGAAACGATTATTTGATGTTTATCAGCATATTCTAGGAGGTATAGTATGAAAGGGTTACTCGTCTTAAGTCATCATATGGAAGATGGAGAAGCATTAACCACACGTGCCTTACTTAAAAGAGCAGGACTCGAGATCACTACGATCACGTATGAACATACACTAGAGATTGTGACCGCTTTTGGTCTTCAGGTTAAAGCAGATCAATTTGCCCGTGATGTCCATCTAAAAGATTATGATTTTGTCGTAATTCCCGGTGGTAAATATGTTTCCATGATCGTCGATCACGATGTTCATATTAAAGAGTTAGCTAGATACTTTTTTGAAGCAAATAAGCTTGTTGCTGCTATATGTGCAGGACCTCGTTTTTTAGGTCAAGCAGGTATTTTAGATCATAAACATTTCACTGCATATCATGGTAGTGAAAAAGATATGCCATTAGGACATTATCATCCAGAAAAGAAAGCCATGGTCGACGGCAATATTATTACAGCACGCGGTGCAGGTGCTGTCTATGAATTTGCATATGAGATTGTTAAATACACATTAGGTGAAGATAAAGCGAAAGGATTACTTGAAAATATCCTTTTCTAAATGAAACGATGACACGGACACACAATTTTAAAGCACTTTTTTGGCCAACCTTCATTGAACTCCTGTTTTTTATGCTGATGGGTACTATGGATACCTTGATGCTATCAAATTACAGCGACTATGCCGTAGGTGCTGTCGGAAATTCAACCACATTGATTAATATGTTCGCGGTTCTGTTGCTCATAGTAGCCAACGGGGTCGCGGTTTTAGTGTCTCAATATTTAGGAGCAAAAAAAGAGCACGTGGCATTTCGCATCATTGGGAATGGTTTAATCGTTAATTTCTTTGTTGGTTTAATTTTATCAGTGACCATAATTATGTCAGCACCGATCATTTTATCGCTCGTCAACACCGAGGATGTGCTTTTTTCGGGATCCATGGACTACTTACAAGTGGTCGGTGGGTCATTACTGTTCGTGGCTGTCTCCAATATTGCGACTGCATCACTAAGAAGTTATAATCGCGCAAAATATATCACTTACGTCGTCGTGGTCGCAAACATCCTCAATATCATCGGAAATTTCGTCTTGATTTATGGATATTTAGGGTTTCCAAGTCTCGGTGTCTTAGGAGCAGGAATCTCAACCGTCATCGTCCGTATCATGATGATGATCACATATCTATTTCTCTTAAGAAAAGTCATTGGTGTTCATCTATTAAAGAGTCGATTGTATAAGGATACAACAAAACAAATCCTAAAAATCGGTGTCCCTAGCGCTCTTGAATCCTGGACCTATACTTTAATGCAAGGCGTTGTTTTGTCGATGATTAATCGCTTGGGATCTGATTTTACCACTGCACGTACCTATATTAATACGATCTTGACTTACATCTATATTTTTAGTTTAGCATTCGCATCAGCCAATGCGGTTATGACGGGTTATTATATTGGTCAACGGGATTACATGAAGGCACATCATGAATCGATCAAAACAGCCATACGAAGTTTCTTTATTGTTCTCTTGATGACCCTGATTGTAAATCTGTTTTCAGGGTCGATTATGACACTTTTTTCGGATAATGTAACTATCGTTAAAACGGTGAGAACCGTCCTCTGGTTAGCCATTATTCTCGAATTTAGTCGCAGCCTTAACTTAATATTTATCCAAGCACTTAGATCAGCTGGTGATGCCACTTTTCCGCTTATTATGGCCGTTATTAGTATGTTAGGTATCGCGATACCATCCGCGTATCTATTTGGAATTGTCCTTGGTTTAGGACTCTTTGGAATCTATATGGCCTATGCTTTAGATGAACTCATTCGTGCGATATTTATGGTCATTCGTTGGCAATCAAGAAAATGGGAAGCCAAGAGTACATATCTAGAAAATACTCACTAAAAACCAACCACTTTTAAGCATCAACATCACGATGAAAAAAGATGAAAAAAACCCTGTTTTTTGACTTGACAATTCTTCAATAATTGGTATAATTATATATGCGCTTGGACGTTGGCCCGTTGGAGAAACGGTTAACTCACATGCCTTTCACGCATGCATTCACGGGTTCGAATCCCGTACGGGTCACCAACAAATCTTCAAATAAAGCCTCCGTGCTTTTAGATAAGAGTGCAAACTCTAAAGTAGTACCCATAGCTCAATTGGATAGAGCGTTTGACTACGGATCAAAAGGTTGGGGGTTCAAGTCCTCTTGGGTACGCCATTCGGGAAGTAGCTTAGCTTGGTAGAGCGCCTGGTTTGGGACCAGGAGGTCGCAGGTTCAAATCCTGTCTTCCCGACCATGTATCTTTGCGGGTGTAGTTTAATGGTAGAACCACAGCCTTCCAAGCTGTTGACGTGGGTTCGATTCCCATCACCCGCTCCATGAACAATCAAACCACGAAACAGCGTGGTTTTTTATTTTATCTGTCAAAAATACACAGGCTATGAAAATGCAATGAAAACAAATGAAAGAAAAAAACTCGAAAAATGGAACGAATGGGGCGTATACGCCCTGTTTTTATTGCATGTTCAGTGATAAAACTATATATGAGATAGTATCTCAATTGGTAAAAAGTCATAAAAGAACAGGAGGTAACCCTATGATTGAATTTTATAACATGCTATCGATCATGACATTTTCAGTGATGCTGGTTTACCTTTTGTCCAGAATCAAATTGATTCCTGAAACGAAAGTAGGACTCGTCGAGCGATTTGGTGTCTATTACAAACCGGTGAATCCAGGTTTACACTTTCTCATTCCGTTTGTCGATCGTTTGGTACTATATGATCAAAACAGAGAACTTAATCTCAACCGTGAAGTCATCGTGGTCAATGGGGAATCGAAATTGTCACTCAGTGTTTTAGTGCAATATCGAATTGTGGATGAACGAGACTATTACGAAACCAATGTGGACCAATTCATGCGTAATATTATTATTGATGTTGTCAAAAGTTTTGTTCAACGATACGGATCAAAAGATGTTTCCTATCAAAAACTTGCGCTGACAGCAAGACTTAAAGGGATGATCTTAGAAAAGATTGTTGAATGGGGAATCGAATTATCATCCCTTGAGCTTCTCGCATTAACAGAAATACCATCACTCTAAGGAATATCGCAATATCGCATTATATGATTTTGTAATATGTATTTAATGTCTTTCATGATATAAATTTCTTGTTTCTTTCCTTTTTAACGGCATCACTTGGTGATGCTTTTTCCTTGAATGATGTTTTTTAAATCTTAATAAAAACTTAAGAAATAAATTTGAAAGAATTATTCATTCTTATTTCCCTCTATGATATAATGCCAATGTGAAATGACCCCAAGGAGACGTATATGGATTTTTTTAATGAATCAATAACAGTATTTGCTGATCTCATCAATAATGCGATTCTCCTTTTTGGCCTGGGCTTTATCTATGCTGCGACTAACTATAATCAATCCACAAAGAAGAAGTCTTATGCTGTTTTATTTGGAGTCCTGATTGGTATGATGACAATCTTAATCATGATGAATTCCTGGAAATTTTCTGAAAAACTCATCTTTGATACACGAAGCGTATTACTTGTTGTCACTGGACTTTTCTTCGGACCGATTACAACAGGTGTCGCAGCATTCATGGCTTTCATCTATCGTTTATCTTTAGGTGGAACAGGAGTTTATGCCGGATTGCTTACCATTGTTTCGACATCTACTCTAGGACTTCTATGGCCAAAACTACGTAAACTATTCCCTCCAATGAAACCGATATATGAATATCTCTTATTGGGATTCATCGCACACGTATTAACAGTTGTAGGGTTTTTATCGATTCCTTGGCCAACCGCGTTTGAAGTTATACGGTATACTGTAATTCCTTATCTGACATTTTATCCGTTATTGACTGCATTTCTAGCAATGATTGTTCGCAATCAAAAAGATCGTGTTAACGCACAACATCGTATCAAAGAACAACAACTTCTATTGCAAGCGAGTATTGATGCGACAAAAGCTATGGAAGTATTTGCGTTAGATTTGAACTATTGTTATCTGTCCTATAATGAGTATCACGAGTACTCAATGAAAAAGTATTATGGAGTAAGTATCAAGACAGGAGACAATTTTCTTGATTTGATTGTGCATCCAGTGATAAGATCCCGAATTAAAGAATGCTTGGATGCTGCTCTCCAAGGAGAGTTTAAAACCAATATCTCCATGGTTGAAACAGATACAGAAAAGTATCTTGAAGAACAATATTCACCCATCCTAGATGATCGTGGACTTGTTATGGGTGTGACTGTCTTCTCGCAAGATATTAGCGAACGTAAAAAATACGAACAATCCATTCTTTATCTTAGCTATCGTGATCCTTTGACCAATTTACACAATAGACGCTACTACTCAGCAGAATTACATCGTTTGGATAAACCACAATCTTATCCACTTTCCATTGTGATTGCAGATATTAATGGTTTAAAGATTATGAACGATGCCTTTGGCCATGATGCAGGGGACTTACTCCTATGTACAATTGCTGATGAACTTATTCAAGTCTTTAAGAATGAAAGTCATATCGCTCGCATCGGTGGTGATGAATTCGTCATCTTAATGCCCAATACAGATAAAGAACATGCAGAAAAATACATTAACCAGGCAAAGAAAAATATTGAAGCCAAAGTACTTCATGGCATGTCGCTTTCCGTATCATTTGGTCTTTCCGTCTCTGAAGGTGAATTTTCAATTGAAACCTCTGTTAAGCAAGCAGAAGATGACATGTATGCCCATAAACTGTTTGAATTTTCTTCTCACCGCAATGAAACGATCAAAACGATCCTAAAAACACTCCATGAAAAGAATCCTCGCGAAGAAAAACACTCTGAACGCGTATCAAAAATATGTGTGAACATTGGACAAGCACTTAAGATGAGAGATGAGGATATTAAGATGCTAAAGGTCATCAGCAATCTTCATGATATCGGAAAAATTGCGATCGATGATGCGATTCTCAACAAACCGGGTAAATTGGATGAAAAAGAGTGGGAACAGATTAAGCGTCACCCAGAAATAGGCTATCGCATTCTCGCTACTACACCAGAATATGCCGATATTGCACAAGATATTTTAAGTCACCACGAACGTTTTGATGGACGAGGGTATCCCAGAGGACTATCAGGTTCAGAAATCCCTCTACGCGCGAGAATAATCAGTGTTGCTGATGCGTATGATGCGATGGTTTCGGAAAGACCTTACCGAAAACCATTAACCCATCAAGAAGCGATCGATGAAATCATTAAAAATACGGGTTCACAATTTGATCCCATCATCGCACAGACATTTATCAATCTCTTTGCTGAACAAAAAGAAGTCATCTCTTGACTTCTTTTTTCAAACGATGAAATCGTTTACCCCTTCATAATCTCTATGGTAATGCGTCTATTTATCGTGTATAATAGGTATGGGAGTATTCTAGGAGGAATTAAATATGAAACGTAAAACTAAAATTGTTTGTACGGTAGGTCCATCCATTGACAATCCAGAGATGATTGGAAAGATGATTGATGCGGGAATGAATGTAGCTCGACTCAATTATTCCCATGCCGATCAAGAAGAACATGGAAGACGCGTCAAAATGATTCGTGAAGTAGCCAAAGATAGACATCGGTTCGTGGGTATTCTTGCCGACACCAAAGGTCCAGAAATTCGTACAGGTAAATTTGAAAATGATATAGCCACCTTTAAAAAAGGTGATCAAGTCGAAGTTCATAAAGAACCTATTTTAGGTAATCGTGAACGTTTCCACATTGATTGTGCAGAACTTTTCGATGACATTAAAAAAGATGATTATTTATTGATTGATGATGGCAAAATGAAGTTAACTATCCTTGAAAATCGTGGAGATATCCTTCTATGCGAAGTGAACAATTCAGGGTCCATCAAAACGAGAAAAGGTGTCAATGTACCCAACGTTAAACTATCCATGCCTTTTGTTTCAAAAAAAGATTATGATGATATCGTCTTTTCAGCAAAGATGGATGTTGATATGATCGCTTTATCCTTTGTGAGAAGAAAAGAAGATGTTTTAGAAATTCGCGACATTTTGAAAAAATGTGGTAAGACTGATATTGAACTTATTGCTAAAATTGAAAATCAAGAAGGTGTTGACAACCTTGAATCTATTTTAGAAGTTTCTGATGGCGTCATGGTCGCTCGTGGTGACCTGGGTGTAGAAGTGTCCACGTCATTAGTTCCTCTATATCAAAAACGTATTATCAAAATGGCCAATGAAAAAGGTAAACCCGTCATCACAGCAACCCATATGCTTGAATCTATGATGTATTCACCTAGACCAACACGCGCAGAAGCATCCGATGTCGCGAATGCGATCCTCGATGGTACCGATGCGATCATGTTATCTGGGGAATCGGCAGCGGGTGAATATCCTGTGGAATCCGTACTTGTCATGGATACGATTGCCAAATCAATCGAAGATCATATCAATTATAAAGATAAGCTTCAAAACTCGATTGCTACCAGCCAACAAACCGTCAATGACGCCATTGGAATCGCCGTCAGTCAAACCGCAATGGCATTACCAAAAGCAGAAGTCATTATCGCATTTACAGAAACCGGTGGGACTGCAAAACGCATATGCAAATTTAGACCTTCAGTTCCCATCATTGCCGTGACCGATAACCAAAAAACATGTCAACGGTTGACATATTATTGGGGAACATTCTCAGCCTTAAGAAGCAATGTGACCGATATGGCAGTTTATGACCGAGTCGCGATTGAAGTCGCTAAAGACTTTGGTTTTGCTTCTGGAACCACAATCATTATCACCTCTGGTTGGGCACAAAAACACGGCTCGACCAACACATTACGCATCATCGATATCCCCTAATAGAGTCAATCCCACACCGTGGGATTTTCTTTTATTTATCCATAGCTAAAGATTGATAAGATGGTCTTATCATGCTATAATAGGGCGGTTGAGGTATCTTCATGAATAAATATATTGGCGATCGACAATTTTATAAAACACTGTTTAAAGTCGCTGCACCCCTTGTTTTGCAACAACTGATTACCACATCCGTTCAATTGGTGGATAATGTCATGGTTGGCCGTCTAGGCGAACAATCGATTGCTGCGGTTTCTGTAGTCAATCAGTTATACTTTATTGTGATTCTCATCACCTTTGGTGCGATGGGAGGTGCAGGTATTTTCACTGCACAATTTTTTGGGTCAAAAGACTTCGAGAAATTAAAACAAACCTATCGTTTTAAATTGATGATCGGTCTCGGAGTTGCGGTTCTATCCTTTGTCATTTTCACCCTTTTTGGAAGACCTTTAATTGGGTTATTTACCTCTAATGAAGATACGATAAATTTAGCTTTAGGATACTTATCCTACGCGAGATGGAGTGCCTTTCCTTGGATCATCGCGGTGGCGATTGGGAATACCTTCCGTGAAACCGGAATCACCAAACCACTGCTCTATATCTCATTGGTGTCCATATCGACAAATACAATTCTTAATTATCTTCTCATCTTTGGTAATTTTGGAGCACCCAATCTTGGTGTTGAAGGTGCTGCTATAGCAACCCTTATCGCTAGATTTGTTGAATTTGGTTTGACATGGATTTTGCTCAAGAAACGTGGTCAACACTTCGATACTCGGATGAACGCGCTATTTGCTATCGATAAAAAGCTATTGGGTGGAATGATTGTCATGGCTTTACCGCTGATGCTTAACGAAACGTTATGGTCATCCGGACAAACGGTATTCCTTCATGCTTACTCGACACGCGGCGACCAAGCGCTGGCTGCTATGAACATCACCGGGGCAATATCCCAAATTGTTTTTGTTACGTTTGGGGCGATTGCGACTGCTGTCGCGGTTCTTGTAGGGAACACTCTCGGTCGAAATGAACTTGAAGAAGCAAAAGCGAATTCGAAAAAGTTATTTGCAACAGCGGTGATGATTGCGATTGTTGCGGGGATGATTTTGTTCACGTTATCATTCTTTATCCTTGATATTTATGATGTTGCAGAGTTCACTAAAAATACAGCACAATTCAATATTCGTATCAACGCGTTATTCATTCCTGTATACTCCTTTAATGTGACCCTATATTTCACATTACGTGCTGGAGGAGATACCAAGTCGACGGTACTGATGGATGCTGGGTATATGTGGGTCATCCCAGTTCCTGTTTCACTCCTCTTAGCATATTTGACTAATCTTCCCGTGACTATGATGTTTTTGATTATTCAATCACTCGAAGTACCAAAAATGCTCTTCGGATTAACGCGTTATCGGATGGAACGATGGGTGAGAAATCTTGCACATGAACATTAAGAGCTTCGGCTCTTTTTTTCTTGTATTGATATTATCATGACATAAGTCAATTTTTAAGTTATAATATCATTATAAGGAGAATGAAAATGATGGATTTCAAAGAACAAAAAGCATCAAGTAAACCTCAAGTATTCCCTGAGTTTAAACATATGAATCCTAATATCGCGTCTTTGAAAATCATTATTTTCTATGTCTTGCTGGGATTTTCATGGATTATTGGTTCTGATTATGTCTTGGAAATCCTATTTCCTGATCCAGACACGTATCAGATTGCCCAAAGCGTAAAAGGGATTTTTTATGTCACATTAACGGCCATTATTTTTTATCTCATCATTCGCTATCGCATGCTGATGTATTCGGATACCATTAGCAGTTTGGAAAGAGCGTATCAAGAGTTAGACGAAGGTCACCATCGTTCATTAAAACTCGAAAATCAACTCTATGATTTAGCCTTTTATGATCCATTGACAGGATTACCCAATAAGATTATGCTCGAACAAACGATTGACCATTACATTCAAGAGAAGGGCGATCAGGGTATTATTGGCATTGTCTATTTTGATATTGATGAATTTCGTACGATCAATGAAGTCAAAGGACACTCCACCGGTGATGAACTCATCACGACCATTGCTCACCGACTTCAAGATTCGATAAAAAAACCAAATATGGTAGCGCGCATGGGGGGCGATGAGTACGTCTTAGCTTTTTTTGATATTAATCATTTAGAAAGCTTCCTTCCGATGGTTGAAGAACATATCAAGACAATCAGACAATCCTATTTATTGGATGAAGATCAATTCTTCATCACGATTAGTGGTGGAATTGCACTCTACCCAGATCATGGAAAAGATTATATTACTTTGATGCGTCATGCGGATGCAGCGATGTCGATTGCAAAATCCAAGGGTCGTGATCAAATCGTCATCTTTGATGAAGAGATGGTCATGGTCATCAAACAACAAACCGAACTTCTCAACCAGCTCAGACAAGCCATTCATCAGAATGAGTTTCAACTACACTATCAACCTGTGATCGATATGTCCACAGGAAAAGCCGTGGGTTCTGAAGCACTGATCCGTTGGGTTCACCCCACAAAAGGATTTATTCCTCCCCTTGAATTCATTTCATTGTCTGAAAAAAATGGCTTTATTAAAGATATTACCGAATGGGTATTTAAAGATGCTGCAGACCATTTTGCTGACTGGGGAAAACAACAGAATTATAAAGTTTCTATCAACTTATCTGCAACCATGTTGATGAATGAAAAATTCATTGGGAGCCTCATCCACTGGATTCAAGAGTATAAAATCGATTGTAAAAAATTCAATATAGAAATTACTGAAACAGCAATCATTCCTGACATTGAGAAGAGCATTCATGTCCTTAATTCTCTTAGAAGACTGGGATTTACCATTTCTCTAGATGACTTTGGTACTGGATATTCATCCTTAACCTATTTACAAAAACTTCCGATTGATGCGATTAAGATCGATCGTAGTTTCATCTCAAGCATCAAAGAAGATACAGAAGAATTTTATGTCTTGAAATACATGATTGATCTCGCACACCATTTAAAACTTGCTGTCGTTGCTGAGGGTATTGAAACCGAGGAACAAGCAGAAATGATTAAAAAATACCACGTGGATTATGCACAAGGATACTATTTTTGTAAGCCCATGCCACAAAATCGTGTATTAGAATATTTCAAAAGTATCCATCAAGAAG
>JBBIMC010000018.1:12181-13824 GCA_037444605.1 Mycoplasmatota bacterium
GATTTTCTATTTTTCGATATTACATTTTTCAGTTTTCTAATCCTATTTACTCTACTTATTATTTCCTTTATTCAACGTTCTCGTTATAGTTTAGGATCAACACTCTTCAAAGCGATGATTATCACATTGATGATTGCTCACATCATGGAACCTATCGGTTGGTTAACAGATGGTGAGCCTGGAAAACTGAATTATTTTCTTGGTTATATTTCCAATAGTGCCATCATTTTGTTAGGTCCCATTCTCATTGGCTTTTGGGCGTCGTATTTGGATTATTTCATGCATCGATCAAAAAAGAGAATTGTACAAAAGAAATTCTATTTGTATCCAGCTATGGTGATGTTGATCACGTTAATATTTAATTTATTCATCCCGATTTATTTTAACATTGACCCTGCAACCAACGTTTTCAATCGAGGGAATTTCTTCGACTGGCAGTACTTAATCCATTATGGTTTTGTGATCTACATCGTATATATGGTTTTGAAAGATCGCGACAAAAACAAAAATCGTGCCCTATTGGGTATGGCACTCTTCATGATTTTCCCCGTGATTGCTTCACTCGTTCAACTTTTTCAAGCAAGTATATTAATAACTTGGCCATCACTCTCGGTAGCAGTCATCGTGGTTTACCTGTTCTTTGAAACCACTACAGGTGCCCTCGATATGCTTACCAAAGTCAATTCAAGAGCACTTCTTGAATCGTATTTGCATTCACTCATTGAAGATAAAAAGGATTTTACAGCCATCATGTTTGATCTTGATCATTTCAAGCAAGTTAATGATCTTTATGGCCATCAGATGGGCGATCGTGTATTGATAGAATTTGCCCACACATTAAGTGATTATATGACAGATAAGTCATCTGTGGTTTCACGTCTGGGTGGCGATGAATTTTTCGTCGTTTATCAGAATTATCAAAGATTATCTCCAGAAGATTATATCCATACCATTCATCAAGAACTCAATGAAAATCCAATATTCAATCAATTTGAGTTTTTAGGTTTTTCAGCAGGTTATGTCAATAACGATCATAAAATGACCGTCGATGATATCTTAAATTACGCAGATAAGCGAATGTATGAACAAAAGAAACATGTACACTCACATGATGAATCCCATCATGAATAATAAACAAGGAGAATAGAAATGCCTAATCAAGTTTTAGTCAATAAGTTAGCCAAACTTGCCGTTAAAGTTGGCGTCAATGTCCAAAAAGGACAAGTTGTTGTCATTCGTGGAACGACTGAAAGTAAAGAACTCATTAGAGAAATTGCAGAAGAAGCTTACTTAGCAGGTGCGAAATCGGTCCATGTACAATGGAGCGATGACTATATCAGCAAAAGTGCTTTGACGCATCAAAGCGTCGAAACATTAGAAAACGTTCCATCATGGCTCGTTGAACAGCACAAATCATTTGTCGATCAAGGAGCATGCTTTATTTCTGTCTCATCAC
Organism: Mycoplasmatota bacterium; assembly: GCA_037444605.1. Taxonomy (GTDB): domain Bacteria; phylum Bacillota_I; class Bacilli_A; order Acholeplasmatales; family Acholeplasmataceae; genus Peloplasma. Next base: position 13,638 of record JBBIMC010000018.1, read on the forward strand.
CAATTCCTGGACTTAATAAAGATGTGGATCCAAGTAAGGCACAACGTGCAGGTATTGCCATGCAAAAAGCTGTTCACTTTTTTAGAGAACATCTCATGGGAAATCGAGCACCTTGGACCATTGTTGCCGCACCTAACAAAGTTTGGGCAAAACAAGTTTTTCCAAATTTAGCTGAAGATGCTGCAGA
>JBBIMC010000019.1:0-13679 GCA_037444605.1 Mycoplasmatota bacterium
ATACACACCCATGTCCTTGAGTCGGTAATAGTTTGGGGTATATTCCGGGGTGAAACCATATTCTTCACAGGTCTCACACATGATCATAATGACATTTTTTCCTTCATACATGCCAAATAAATTGGTTTGTGGTGCAAAGACCGATGTTACATCTTCATTGATCTCTTCAGCATAATCATCCGCATAAATAAGAGGTTTTAACGCATTGGTCGTGTAGGTAACGATATCCTTAGCGTGATAAGTAATGGACCCAAATTTTTGAACAAATAATGCTTTATCTGAAGGTGTATTGAAGAGAATACGATCGGCTTGATCGATGACGTTTGGTGCAAACATGAGACCAAGAATAGAAATAATCAAATAGATCGTTCTTGAGATTGCATGTCTTGGTTTATTTTCAGGGAACATCTTAACGACTTTTTTGAGAATAATCGCTGCCGCGACAACAAATGACACAATGATCAACCAAACGATCGCGTTGTACGCTTTGAGAGGGTTATATTTAAGCCCAATCTTCATGGTGTTCTTACCCGATTCAAGCAGCATCGCAATGGATGTGACATCACTCTTGAACCGATAGAGTGTGCTATCGGTCACGAAGAAAGTGAACATGATCAAGATAAAAAATAAGTACGCTAGATAACGCCACTTGTTATTCTTGATAAATGCAAGCACGGATAAAACGAGCATCACATTGAAGAATGCGATCACATAATGTTCAATTGTAATGGAAAAACCGTATTTCATGATGAAAATAAAGTCAAAAGCAAACACCACAAAGGTGATGAGTAACCATTCAATGAGATGGGATTTGGATGCTAGTTTCTTGATGAAATTCATAATTCTACCTCTTATGGCTAAAGCCATGTTTACTTATTCTTTACGTAAATATATTATATCGCTTCCCCATAAATTGCAAGCAAGAGGAAACGTTTACTTCGTTGTTTGATTTACTTTTTTTAATATTTTAAGTTCTTCTTTGGATAATGTCAAATCCTTGAGTAGATCAGGTCGTTTCAAAGCTGTTCTTTGAACAGATTGTTCTTTACGCCACAAGGCGATTTGTTCATGGTGTCCCGACAACAGTATATCAGGCACTTTATAGCCCTTATACTCTTCTGGTTTCGTATATTGAGGGTACTTTAGCCAGCCTTGCTGTAAGCTATCCGTTTCCGATGATTCTTCATGAATAACCCCAGGAACGAGTCTGGAAACGGCATCAGCAATAATCATTGCAGGGATTTCACCACCAGTAAGGACGTAGTTGCCAATCGATAATTCAAGATCGATGAGTGATTCAACGCGTGCATCGATGCCTTCATAATGACCACAGAGTAAAATAAGGTGTTCTTCGTTTGCGAGTTCAGTCGCTATTTTTTGATCAAAAACTTTACCTTGTGGACTAAGCATGATGATTTTAGTCTTGTCTCGTTTTAAGGTATGAATCGCTTCATAAAAGGGGGGAAACATCATGAGCATCCCCGCCCCTCCACCATAAGGCGTATCATCGATACGCTGATGCTTAAGGCTGCTGTATTCTCTAAGTTGATGGGTTTGAATATCAATAAACCCGTCTTCAATCCCTCGTTTGATAATGGATGTCGCTAAAAAAGCATCAAAAAATTCTGGAAATATCGTGACAATATCTATTTTCATAACAATCCCTCGATGGGGGTAATGATAATTTTTTCATCATTAACCTCTTTAACAAACGCTTCAATGAAAGGCACCATGACCTTTTTTTGATCTTTTGTGAGTATTTCCAATAAGTGACCTTGAGGTACAGGAATCACGCTGACTACTTTCCCTAGCAAGATACCTTCTTCGTTATAACAAGCTTTGTCAATCAAAGATTGGTAATGATAATCGTCATCTTCTAGTTGATCACTCACATCTTCGTCTGAGTAAAGATCAAGTCCTTTATAAACCAAAACATCATTGATGTTGTCTATGGCTTTGAATTTAACAATAAGCATATGTTGTTGAGATCTGACGCGCTCTATGATAAAAGAGGTTTTCACTCCCCCTTTAATTGCGTAAACTTCCGCACCAACGAAAAAGCGGTTAAAATCACTTAGATTGTAGATTTTAACCTCTCCTCTGATGCCATGTGTATTTGTTATATGACCAATATGATACTTGCTCATTGCTAAAATGAGTCGATATCGATTTGAACGCGCTTACCTTCTTTTGAAGCTCCGGCATAGACGATGGTGCGCATTGCACTCGCAATCTTGCCACCTTTACCGATCACACGACCTAAATCAGCTTCATTCACCAAGAGTTGGATAGTGATCAAATCATCTTCATTCGAAAGGATCTTTACGAGGACATCATCAGGGTTAACGACTAATGGCATTATCATATTTTTGATCAGTTTTTCAAAATCAACCGCCATGATTGGTTTCCCCCTTTACTTATTTTAAGACGCTATATTTCTTGAGTAAGCTCTTCACAGTATCGGTAGGTTGTGCGCCATTGCCCATCCATTTTTGAACCTTGTCTTTATCAATATTAACAAGTCCTTGGAGGGGATCATAGGTGCCAACGATTTCTAGGAATTTACCGTCTCTTGAACGGGTAGACTCACTCGCGACGACTCTGTAGAAAGGCTTTTTGTTTGAACCAAAACGTTGCAAACGAATTTTAACTGCCATAATTTATTACACTCTCTTTCACTTTTATTCTATCCACATCTATTATAATGATTTCTTAACGTCTGTCAAGTGTTTTTACTTAACAGTTTAAAAGTTTAAGTTGGGATCGAAAGTTTGCGAAGTGGTGATATGCTTAAATCCTTTGACATCTTTCAGTTGCTTTTTAAGTGTTTGTTCACTTTCTTTATCGCCATAACAAATGGCGTATCCCAATTTCTGTGAAATAAAGGCGACATCTACAGGTAAATTCTTGAGTTTTTCAATCACTTGTTTCCCTTGATAAAAGATAATATATTGCATACGATTAGCGTACATGACAACTTCCTCCTTTTTGCACAATCCCAAGTTTATTTGGTGCTTTAACATGGGACGAAACGGATAGAGCCAAATCATTCAAAAACACATTGATATCTTCTTGGACTTCTCTCTCCAGTTCAAAGTAGCGTTTAACCTCTGGCTTTTCATAAAGTGTCGTCTTTGCCAAAGAGAGTGTTTTAATGGCTTCTTTGTAATCGGGATGATATGAACCTCCCGTATTTAAAATCTCTTCATAGATGACTTTGGCTTTCTGAAAAGCCTCGATTTCATTGGGATAAAGTGAGCCAATCTGTTGATCGAGCACTTTTAGTGTTTGGTATTTTTCGTCATGACGAAGTTCATCAAGAACGTGATATGCTTGAATAATAATGTCTGTCAAAATAAATCCTCCAATGTAAATTCTTCATATTCTCCTGGGTTGAGCGACCCTAAGCTTAGTTTACCTATTTGAATGCGTTTCAAGTTAAGTACGGTATATCCGACGGCATGGAACATGCGTTTGACTTGGTGGAATTTTCCCTCATCAATCGTAATCGTTGTCAGATTATGTTTAGAATGTATTTCTAATGCTTTAGCTAGATAAGGTTCATTTCTTCCATCAAGGATCGATACACCTTCCAAAAGTTGTTGATCATGACGAAACGGTCGATCCAAGATCACTTCATAGACTTTAGGAAGATGTGCTCTTGGTGAAATTATTTGATGGATAACTGAACCGTGATTCGAGAGAATCAAAAGTCCTTCACTATCAATATCAAGTCGTCCTGCAATCGACAATTCGAATCGATGATAGGGTGATTGAATCAAATCTACAGCACAAGGATGTCTTGGATCTGTGTTTGCAGAAAGGTAACCTTTGGGTTTATAAAGTTTAAGGTAAATTGCCTCTTTGTAGAATATAGGTTCTCCATCTAGATATATTGGGGCGCTCGTGGGTTCCACTTGTACTCTTTGTGAAAGGATGCGCTCATTTTTATAGGTGACTTCATGATCATTAAGAAATTGTGGAACATCATGTCTAGAGACATATTTTAATTTACTGAGAAACTTATCAATACGCATTTTTCGTCTCCTTATGCTATACTAAAAATGAGGTGTTAATGTATGCTAACTATGAAAAATGTGATTCGAGAAGGTCATCCGACACTCACGAAAATTGCTCAAGAAGTCAAACTTCCTTTATCCTCTGGGGATAAAAAACTTTTAAAAGATATGCTTGAGTTCATCATCAATTCGCAAGATGAAGCGATGGTTGAAAAATACGATTTTAGACCTGCTGTGGGAATTGCAGCACCACAACTTAATGTATCTAAGCGCATGTTTGCTGTTCACGTGACAGACTTTGATGGGACGCTTTATTCGTATGCACTCGTCAATCCAGTACTCAAAGAAAAATCGATGGATTTAATCTATGTTCCCGGTGGTGAAGGATGTTTATCTGTCGACCGTGAAACCGAAGGATTGACCCCGCGTTATGGTTCGGTCACCTTTCAGGCATTATCTTATGATATTCCTTCTGGGGCTTTGATTCCGATTGAATTAAAACTATCCGGATATGTAGGTATTGTCTTTCAACATGAATACGACCACATCAATGGCATCATGTTTACCAGCAAACTCTTCCCCAATCTTCCCAATGCGAAACCCGCCTTTGAGTTTGTCACTGAAACAGAGGAAGAAACTACTTAAAGATCATTTGTAGCAGTTTAATTTGATTTCTCAAAATGTCATCTTCGGTGACATTTTTTGTTTCTTCGTCAGGGAAAATGCGTCGTGATAGTAGTGATAACTGGGTATCTTTCTTCTTCTTTTCACTGTTGAATATTTTTTTGAAGAAACCTTTTTTCTCGACTTCGGTTGAAAAGAGCGATGAATGATAGTGATGGTCGGTCATGATGAGGCCATCATAGCGATCCCTGATCAATTTTTTCATGATTTTCAGAATATCTGTTTTTCCATAACCCATTAATTCAGGATCCCCTTGATGATTCGCATCATGGGCAAAAAAGACAGATATATGACTTCTGAGGACGCGATAAGCTGTAGTTGTTGATTCACCATTCTTCATGATAGAGACTGGATCAAACGCGATTGATAAGACTTTGGACTTAAGTTTTTTTAGGAGGTATGCATAAATGTTTGCTTTATAATGATCCATGAGCAAGACAATCTTTTTGCTCCCCCTCATCGCAGCATCAATATAGGGTTCAATTCGCTTTTTGATTTCTTCAAATTCTTCCATAACATCATTAAACTCTGGCAATCGTAAGGTGAGCATATTGACTTTTAGACGATCGGCAAGTTTAATCATATATTTGAACTCATCTAAGGCGTTTGCGTGTTTTCGATCGTCATAAAGATCATACGGTGTTGATCCTGTATCGATCAATGATATATGCATTTTCATCGTTTTTAAATCCGTGATGAGTCGTTTGATGTCTCCATCGGAAAGTTCAATCAGTGGTTGGTTCTGATAGTTTTTGAGCGCAATCGCATCAATCCCAAATTCAAGAGCTTTCTTTTGACGATCTTCAAATGTGCTTAATGATGCGTAATCAAAGTAACCCGTTAATGTGACTCTCATAGAATCCTCCACTCGTGCATAATAATCGCTCCAGCGACACTGACATTAAGACTTTCTACACGACCCGTTTCGATATGAACCGCTTGGTCACAGAGGTGTTTCAACTCTTGATGAATGCCATGTCCTTCGTTACCCAAGATGAGAACCATCTTCTCTGATGATACTATCTTTCCCTCATCATGAGCATCCGCATAATAGATTTTATATCCTTGAGTTTTAAGTTTTATCAGTTCATCTTTCAAAGGCTTTCTTTCTACATAGACATCAAAAATGGATCCCTTTGATGCACGAATTGTCTTTTCGTTATATAGGTCGGCACAATGGGGACTGAATATGATATGTAAAAAGCCAAAGGCAGCTGCACTACGAATCAAAGCTCCGACATTATCTGGATCTTGAACATCATCTAGTACCAAAATTCGATTTGATGATCTTATCGTCTCGAGTTTTTTACAGACGGCAATTTGATCAAATGATGTTTCTGTCTGTTGAAATTCCGCAAATAAAACTGGGTCATAAAGTGTTCCCTCATGATTTGGATTAGAGGTAAGTATTTCATGAATGGATCCTTGTTTTTTCGCTGCTTCAATTAAATGGGGACCATAGACTAAAAACATGCCATGTTGGTCACGGTATTTTTTTAGTTTAAGAGATAGATAGAGTTTGTATGTTTTATTTTGTTTGGATGTGATCATCAGGTGTCATCAACTCCATTTGCATCATTTGGATGGCATCCTTTAGTTGAATACCATACGTTGAAAGTGTGTAAGGATAATCTTTTGTAATCATTAAAGTTTGAACATTTAATATGGCATCATCCAGCAACCATTCTTGATGGACTGGGGCTTCATAGTTGAGTGCGAGTTTAGTGACGGGTTTGGTGACAGGTTGTTTAGGAACATAAATACTACAACAATCTTCATAAGGCCTGATTGAAATCTCATATGTACCTATTTTTTTCGCTTGTTCAATCACTTTGAGTTTATCGAGTGTAATTAACGGTCTTAATATGGGAAGATGGGTGACCTCTTCGATGACTTTTAAGGAAGATAAGGTCTGTGAAGCCACTTGTCCTAAGGACTCACCGGTAATTAAGCACATATTTTTCCGTTTAATAGCTAACCTTTCTGCAAGGCGAAACATCATTCGACGCATGACCGTGATCTGATAAGGATCAAAGACATCATGTAGTATTTTATCATGAATTTGATAAAAAGGGATGAGATGTAGCGTGATCGCACCTCTAGGGGTATAACCCGCAAGTACTTTGGCAAGATCGATGACTTTATCTACCGACTCTAAAGGCGTCATCGGACTCGACTCAAAATGGATCAATTCAAGATCGATACCTTGTTTTATGGCGAAATATCCAGCGACAGGACTATCAATACCTCCACTAATTAAAAGCATCCCTTTACCTTGTGAACCAAAAGGAAATCCACCCATCCCTTGAATTCTTGTCATATAAAGATAAGCCGCTTCATGGCGAAATTCAATGTGTAAAACGACCTCTGGATGGGTTAAATCAACCTTCATTTTCCATTTTGTGCCATCGATGATGGGTTTGGCAATCGCTTGGGTAATCTCTTGACTAGTGAGTGGAAAGCCTTTGTTTTGTCGTTTGGTCTCAATCTTGAACAAAACTCCATCTTGATGGATTTCTTGGTTGAGGACTTCTTGACCCAGTTGAATGATCTGATCTAGTTTAGGTTCCGTTAGATAAGCTACACTAAAATCGAATATGCCTGGGATTTTTTTGAGCATAGCGATGATTGCATCTTCATCGTTCTCTTGATAGTCGATAAAGATACGGTCATGACGCAAGGTATAATTAACTTCAAAAACACTCAGTTGTTTCATCATATGTTCTCGAACTTTTTTAATAAAAAAACCGAGATTTTGTTGCTTGAGCATCATATCGCCAAAGCGAACTAAAATACGTTTTGTCATGTCATCACCACGTCTATTTTATCATACATATGCTATAATGATGAGGGTGGTGATAACATGAAATATCAAGATATTTTAGAAACTATGAAAGCATTAATCGAAGAACAACCCAATGAGATCGCAATCCTCTCCAATGCATCCGCGTTAATCAAACAATCATTTGATCACATCAATTGGGTTGGCTTTTATCTTTATGATGGCGACCATCTTACCGTAGGTCCTTTTCAAGGAAAAGTCGCGTGTTCTGTCATTCCTTTAGGTAAAGGAGTCTGTGGCGAAGCAGCACTTTTAAAGAAAACACTTACTATTAAAGACGTCCATCAGCACGAAAATCACATTGCATGTGATGAGAATAGTCAGTCTGAATGTGTCGTTCCCATTTATCTTTTTGATCGATTATATGGCGTATTAGACGTCGATAGTCCCATCGTCAATCGGTTTGATTCCGAGATTGTCAGCTTTTTTGAACATTTCGTCGATTTACTGATTAAACAATTGACAAAAGCTACCCTATAGGGTAAAATGAAAAGCGTCGGTAAAAAGCAGGCAAGAGATTCATCGTCATGCGATCCCTACCCATCGGGGAGCCCCTAGTAACCATTTACTGCTTAATGGCGAACAGAACATCGGGATACTTACGAAAGAAATCCATTGCAGTTTTTGCCTACCCAAACTATAAAGGAGGTAAAAATTATGTCACGTTTCACAGGATCCACATGGAAGATTTCACGTCGTCTTGGTTATTCACTTTCCGAAACAGGGAAGGAACTTAAAAAGCGTCCTTTCGCACCCGGTCAGCATGGTCAACGTCGTGCAAAACAATCCGACTATGGTATGCAGCTTCATGAGAAACAAAAAGTGAGATTTACGTATGGTGTATCTGAAAAGCAATTCAGAAAGACATTCGAAGAAGCGAATGTTAGAGAAGGTAAGCATGGTGAAAACTTCTTAAAGTTGCTTGAATCCAGATTAGACAATGTCGTCTATCGCTTAGGTCTCGCGAAAACTCGTGCACAAGCGCGTCAACTTGTCAACCACGGTCATTTCTTGGTCGATGGTAAGAAAGTTGATATTCCATCCTATCGTTTAGTTCCCGGACAAAAGGTTTCTCTCAAAGAAACTTCTCGTGGACTTAAGGTAGTCATTGACGCTCTTGAAGGTCAATATGCATCCGTTGATTTCGTCAACTTTGATAAAGACACCATGACAGGAACATTTGTTCGTTATCCAGAACGCAACGAAATCCTACAAGAAATTAACGAACAGCTTATCGTTGAATTCTACAACCGTTAATTCAAAAAAAGATCATTCATTCGAATGGTCTTTTTTCTTCTTTTCATCATAAAAAAAGCACTCAATAGAGTGCATTAAGACACGAGTTGGACATTTTTTAAATGAACAATTCTTTTTTTATCCTGTTCATCTTTAACGAGAGCAAGCTCAAATCGATGAACACGAACAATCATGTATGAACAATCGCTAACTTCAGTCACATGTGGGTATAGATAGAGTGTTCTGCCTTCTCTAAACTCCACCAAATAGTCAGGAATCATGTGTTTTTTGTAGCGATAGCCTTTAAAAAAGCCTCCTACCTCGACCATGTCATCCTTAAATTTTTGTGGGTAAGGAATGTGTTCTTGGTTATTAATCATTTTAATCATTTTGCCATTTAGCGAACGCTTGATTCTTTTCATGTTCACTAATAATGAAATTAACAAGAGTATCATCACAACGAGCGTGATGACATATCCCATAAAGAAATCATTAAAATAAAATAAGACTGCAAAGTAAAAACCTAAGGTCGCAAGAGCAGCAACTAAGTGTAAGATAAGCATGCGTCTTCTTAAGAGATGGATGTATTGATAGATCATGATGTCGTATCTCCTTTAATTATCAATTTGTCTACGGTGAATAATGAACTGCTTGTGCTGGATATCTCTCACTAAAAAATAATGATAACGATAATGATCGAGCACCTCATAGAAAGTTCCATTCGTTAATGGATGATCCAGTGATGGATAGGTGAAGGCATGTCTACCTTCAACACGTTCAACAAATTCAACAGGAATCGCTCTTCCTTCAAACATATAGACTTGATGAAAAGCTTTTCGTTTAATCTCACTGATTGGAAATGAAAGAGGGTAATGCGATTTTGTAGGTACTTCTTTTAGAAGAATTCGCTTACCGACCGCAAGATCACTCAGATGATGGTGCAAAACATCATTGGCATAAAATAATCCTGAAGTCAAAACCATAAAAACAACAATGATGGCGATGAAATGATCGTCATATTGACGAATCAAAAATCCATAAAGGACAATAAAACCTAAAAGGATAACAATCATCATCAACTCAATAAAAATACTTAAAAACATAATCCGTTTCATGAAATTCCCCCTACTTCATGTATAGTAACATTTTACCAACGAATAAAACCAAGGTCAAATAACTTTACTTAAATTACATTATTTTACGATATGTTGCATGATGAAATGACTTTTATGGTAATTTAAGCATCATATATGATATTTTATGAAAATTATCCGTCGTTTCAATACTCAGCTATTTTAGCAAATGATATGGATAAAAAAAGACCCAAAGGGTCTAATTTAACGCTGCACGCACTAATGTTAAATAGGATTTTGGATCGAGGGATGCGCCACCCACGAGAGCGCCATCGATATCAGACATCGCGAGTAAACTGTCAACATTCTTGGTGTTCACAGATCCACCATAAAGAATACGCAATTGACTTGCCACATCGTGACCATAAAGTTCTTTTATGACAGCACGGATGCCTTGAATGGTTTCATTGGCTTGTTCTGGAGTTGCGGTACGACCCGTTCCAATCGCCCAGATAGGTTCATAGGCAATGACCGTCTTTAATGCGTCTTCAGCAGAAAGATTACGATAGGCTTTTTCAACCTGAGCTTTGACGAAACGATCTGTGGTTCCTTCTTCTCTGGTTTCTAAAGATTCACCGACACAAATAATGGGTGTGATTGATTCTTTGACAGCGGTTAAGGCTTTCAAATTCACCGTTTCATCCGTTTCGTTAAAATATGCCCGGCGTTCACTGTGTCCAATGACAACATAATCGACACCGTATGATTTTAGCATCGCTGCTGAAATTTCACCCGTAAAGGCACCTTCTTCTGCATAGTGCATATTTTGTGCACCAATTCTTAGATTTTCACCTTCGCGTTTGACAAGATCGCGTAAGAAAATAGCGGGAGCACAGATGACGGACTCAACTAAGTCACGATCGGGAACTTCAACATTGACCGCATAAATGAACGCAAGCGCATCATCTTTGGTCTTATACATCTTCCAGTTCCCTGCAATAAGTGGTTTTCTTGCCATAGCTTTATCCTAAAATGGATGCGACATCTTTGATTGCTTCTTCAGCACGTGTGCCACGAGCTACAATTCGCACGTTTTCTCCATGAGGAACTGCAAGTGACATGAGTGCAAGAATAGACTTGAGGTCAACAATCTTGTTGTGGTAGTGTAATTCGATTTCTACCGCGTATTTGGATGCGGTTTGAACGACTTTTGCTGCGAGTGCAGCGTGTAATCCTTGAGTACTGCTAATCATAATTTCTTTTTCCATAAATATCCTCCATTAAAACATTGGTGGCGTACTAATCCATAGCACTTTAGCATTTTGGTGGCTGTGGTTAATGAGATAGTGTTCTTTGTTTGCTAAGTAATAAAATGTTTCGCCTTTTCTTATTATATGTCTTTTTTTGTTTAATACCAGGGTGACTTGTCCTTCGAGAACATACCCGAATTCTTCCCCAGCATGTGGATCATCAATCTCTGATTGACCTCCTGCTTCGAGATCAATAATGATGGGTTCCATTTCATATTTTAACGCATTTGGAACAATCCAACTGATGAAATGCTTTAATTCTTCGTTTTCTTTAACATAAAAGTCTTCTTTTTTATAGACGACTGTCTGTTCTTCTTCCTTGCTGAAAAATTCATGGATATCTGTACCTAACACTTCAAGGATGGCAAACAACGTTTGCATCGAAGGTGAGGTTAAGTTATTTTCAAGTTGTGAGATGTAACCTTTGGTTAACTCTAAGCGATTGGCAAGTTCTTCTTGGGTGAGATTGTTACCTAAACGAAGAGCTCGTATTTTTTTACCGATGTCCATTATTTGTCATCGACGCATGCAATCCCTGGGAGAACCTTTCCTTCGAGGTATTCAAGGGATGCGCCACCACCCGTAGAGATATGGGTAAAGCCATCGCTTAAACCAAATTGAATCACTGCAGCCGCAGAATCGCCACCACCGATAATGGTCGTTGCACGATCTTTAATCGATGCGATTGTTAACGCGACATTCTTGGTTCCTTCTGCAAATTTAGGGAATTCGAAGACGCCAAGCGGACCATTCCAAACCACGGTTTTCGCGTTTTCAATGTAGGATTTGAAAATGTTAATCGTATTGGGTCCGATATCTAAACCAAGTTCATCAGCAGGAATTTGATCGATTGCACGTACATTACGTTCGGTTTCTGGATCGAATGCTTTCCCGGTGAAGACGTCATTCCCAAGTTCGATCTTTCCGTTGGCTTGTTCTAAAAGCTCTTTGGCAAGTTCGACTTTATCTACTTCAAGTAAGCTCTTACCAACTTCATAGCCCATAGCCTTGAAGAAAGTGAACGCCATCCCACCACCGATAAGGACTTTATCAGCAATCTTTAATAGGTTTTGGATGACTTCAATCTTATCGGAAACTTTTGCTCCACCTAAAATAGCGACGAAAGGACGTGCTGGATTTTCAAGGGTGCCACCAATAAAATTGATTTCCTTTTCAAGTAAGAAACCAGCGACAGTTGCGGAGATGTTTGCAGCAATTCCAACGTTAGATGCCGCATCACGGTGTGCAGTTCCAAAAGCATCATTGACAAATACATCACCAAGGGATGCCCAATACTTTCCTAATTCAGGATCATTATTGGATTCTTTTTTACCCTTAAGATCTTCAAAGCGGGTGTTTTCAAACATGAGAACTTCGCCATCTTTAAGCGCATTGACGGCAGCTTCGAGTTCTTCACCACGTGTAAATGGAACAAAGTTGACGTTTTGATTTAAATGCTCTGATAAACGCTTTGCGACTGGTGCGAGACTGTTTTTAGCTTTGTCTGCTTCATCTTTGACACGTCCGAGATGTGAAAAGACGATCGCGCGTCCACCGTTTTCTAAAACATACTTAATTGTAGGTAATGCTTCGACGATACGATTTTCATCGGTAATAACCCCATCTTTCATGGGCACATTAAAATCGACACGAATCAAGACTTTTTTGCCTTTGACGTTAATGTCTTTTACTGTTTTTTTAGCCATCATTATTCCTCCTTAAATGATGTCATTGTCTTTGTTTTTAGCCGCTCTTATTATAACACCATTTCTAAACATTTACTATATGAATGTCAATGAAAGTGTTTTACTTTAGTATTTCTAATTTTTTCGAGTTTTTTTACCATGATTTTGTAGTGTGTTTCTGTCAGATTTACTTCAAGGGTCAATCCACTTATAAAGTGGATATAGAAACGTCCATTTTCAGTGTGGACATGTTTGACACTAGCCTGGTTAATCCACATCATCTCATAATCTCTAATCCTTCCTACGGGAATTAGCATCATATCATCACATAAATAGAGTGGAACGCTGTGCTTATACCCCATTGTCTGTTTAATCGCTTTTAAATATCCAGCATAACTGAAAAGATGTTGAAAACACCACTGCTCAATGATCCATGGCATACGATGATTGATGATTTGTTTTCCATGATCATGATAAATGATGGTTCCCTCTGGACAATGTTGCATATATTCCATCATTGATTTCTCCAAAAAAAAAGGCCACGGGGGGCCTTTTATGCTTGAGGTTCTTCAGCGGGAGCTTCTTCTTTTGCTGGAGCAGCTTTCTTCGCTGGTTTCTTGGGTTGATATTCTTCTTCAATAAGGACGAGACGTTGTTCATCTTCTGGATTGAAGAAATGACATTTGTTCATATCGAGCGCTAACTTCATCTTGTCACCGATGCGAACGCCTGCACGTGCATTGATGCTTGCGACAACATTATGACCATTGATGGTGGTGTAAAGGTTTGTTTCAGAACCTAAAAGTTCAGCGACGTCAACAACGATATCA
>JBBIMC010000020.1:0-4186 GCA_037444605.1 Mycoplasmatota bacterium
TATCGTTATGCAATCTTTAGAAAGAATGAGTGAGGTAATACTTTATGAATAGAGTCGCAGTAGTCACGGGTGCAACTTCTGGTATTGGACGCGCCAATGTTGAATTATTACTCAAACAAAATATTGATGTCATTGGTTTAGCACGCAATGAAAAACGTGCTGAAGCCCTGAAAAAAGATTTGATAGACATAGAAACAACAGCAAAACTGCATGTCGTGATGGGAGATTTATCTTCAACACGTAAAACCCAGGATGCTCTTGTTGCCATTAAGAATGTTCTTGACAAGCATTACGAAAGCCATCTAGATATCCTAATGAATGTGGCTGGAATTGTCTCATCAGGACTCCATCTCAATGAAGAGGGTAATGAACTTACGTTTGCAACCAACCATCTATCGGTATTTATCATAACAAATGCGCTCGTTCCTTATTTAGAGAAATCAAAGGATCCGAGAATTTTAGTTGTGAGTTCACTGTCCCATTATCGTGCATCCATCAATTTTCGTAACCTGCAAAACAAAAAATGCTATAACATATTAAAAGCATACAAGCGCTCCAAACTTTATAATGTCTTTTTTGTCAAAGCATTCGCAAGACGCCATCCCCATTTACCCATATTTGCCATTGATCCAGGTCTAGTCAAAACTGAGATAGGTGTGAAGAATACATCGAAACTCGCAGCTAAGGTTTGGCTTTGGCGTGTCAGTAAGGGAACAGAGGCGAATTATCCCGCGTCATTTATGGTTAAGATTGCAACAGATCCAGATTATATAAGTCAGTCAGGACTGTATTTTAAAGAGGGAATACCTAAAAAATCTAATCCAATTACTTATCACGAGCATCACCAAGATAAATTATGGGTCCTAACGGAAGAACTTGTAAAATCAGTGTGATAATTTATCAAAGATGCATCTTTTTTAATCATCTTTTTGATATAATCATGAGTGGTTCATCAGAGGTGTATCATGAATAAAAAACCAGAGATTCTTGCTCCAGCTGGCAGTATAGAATCACTTATCGGTGCCATCAATGCAGGTGCGAATGCGGTCTACCTCGCTGGCAAACGTTTTGGTGCCCGAGCTTATGCAAATAATTTCGATGAAACGTCATTGATAGAAATGATTCACTATGCCCATGAGCGTGGTGTTTTTGTCTATGTAGCGATCAACACGGTGATTTTTGATGATGAAATTGAAGATCTTTTAAACTATGCGGATATGCTAGCACTTCATCAAGTAGATGCGTTTATCATGCAAGATTTAGGGATGATTGATCTTTTTGTTAAACGTTATCCAGGGGTTGATATTCATGTATCTACCCAAGCGAATACGCATACGATTGATCAAGTGTTGTGGTTGAAATCACGTGGTGTCAAACGCATTGTTATGGCACGAGAAACCTCGATTGATATCATAAAGAAAATCAAGAAGCATGTCGATATCGAAATTGAGGTGTTTATTCACGGTGCACTCTGTGTTTCATATTCAGGGCAATGCTTGATGAGCTCTATGATCGGAGGACGTTCAGGGAATCGCGGTGAATGCGCGCAACCGTGTCGTCTGCCTTATGTTCTCTATAAAGAAAATCAAAAGATTTCAGACAGCTCCTACCTTTTATCAACAAAAGATCTCATGACGTTGGATCATATGGAAGAACTTATTGAGGCAAAGATCGATTCTCTAAAAATAGAAGGACGGATGCGCAAACCCGAATACGTTGTTCAGACTGTACTGTCTTATCGAAAAGTACTGGATGCAACGTGGTTAAAAAAGATGATTTCTATCGATGAAGATATTTTGAAATTAAAGCAGGTATTCAATCGCGAATATACCAAGGGTTACCTTTTTGATGAAGAGCCCAATCAGATTAATCAGAACTTTAGACCCAATCACATGGGCATTCCAGTCGGTGAAGTTGTTGAGATGAGAGATCATAAAGCAACAATCAAATTAACGGATCGTCTTTCAGTCAATGATGGGTATCGTATTGTGGGTAAAAAAGATGTTGGGAACATTGTCTCGCGAATTCTTATGGGCAAAAATCTCGTCAAAACTGCTGATCCGGGATCGATAATCAAACTTGATTTGCAAGAAGATGTCTTCGTCGGCTCTCTTGTACTAAAAACACTTGATGATGGTCTAGAAGATAGCCTTAAGAAATATCTTGAACCTAATTATAAGATGATTCCCCTAAAAGGGAAAGTTACAGCGTTTGTGGGGCAACCGTTGCGCTTTGAGATTACTGATGACATAAATCAGGTATCTGTGACCACGGATGATGTTTTAACGCGCGCAAAAAGTGCTCCACTTTCCAAAGAAAAATTAGTAGATCAATTGAGTAAATTCGGAGGAACTCCATACTTTATGACAGACATGGATATCGATACTGATGAGACTTCTTTTTTACCCATTGCTCATTTGAATGATCTCAGACGCAAAGCTCTCGAAGAACTAAGCCGCTTGCGTACAGAAAGACGGCCACGTCTCATCCAATCACACACACAAACTACCATCCCTAAGATTAGCAATGATCAAGGATTATGGGCAGTAAAAGTCAGAACACTTGAGCAATATGAAGCTGCAAAACAAAAACAAGTACCCCTCATCTATATCGAGGATATCCTTGATATTCAAGATGCATCCGTCATACCGGTGAAAAAGAGAATTCAAACCTATCAATCGACCATTGGAGAGAAAGCACTTGTTCAAGAGACGGGACTCCTTTATGCCAATCCAGGCCATGAATTTATCACGGATGAAGCCCTAAATGTCACCAATAGCTACTCCATCCATCTTCTTCATCAACAAGGAGCTAAGCGGATTACACTATCTCCAGAGGTTTCTAGACAACGGATTTTACAACTTTATCAAACGTTTGAAAGTCAATTTGGGTATCCACCAAACCTTGAGCTCGTTGTTTATGGACGTGAAGAATTGATGATCACCAAATATTGTCCGATTGCAAAGACATATAAAACAAAACCCGATTGCCACCTTTGTGAGAAGAAACAGTATTATTTGGAAGACCGTGTGGGATTACGTTTCCCTCTTATTAATGATGGCCATTGTAACCTACGTCTTCTCCATTCAAAACCATTAAATCTCTTTAACTATCTTTATGAAATGACCCATCTACCATTAACATACCGACTGAACTTCACAATTGAAACAAAAGAAGAAGTCGGCCAAATCATCGATCAGTTTATCAAGGCTAGAAATACGAAGGTTGACATTGGAGATAAGAAGACCACCACAGGTCGTTTTATCGCTTAAGGAGGCCGAAATGGATCAGACTAAACGCTTAAAAATTGGTTTTTTTATCGATGCCTTTTTTCCGATGATCGATGGTGTCATCATGGTGGTTGATCAATACGCAAGACAACTGATGAATGTTGCTGATGTTTATGTATTTGCACCAAAAGCACAAGATAAATCCTATCAAGATCAATGTCCATATCACGTGTTAAGAAGTAAACACCTCCATATTCCTTTTACCGATTATGATCTATCACTCCCGTTGATCGATCGCAATTTTCGCAAACACCTCAATCAAATCGATCTTGATATCGTTCACATTCATTCCCCATTCACTATGGGAAAAATAGGAATCAATTACGCAAAAAAACGAGGGATTCCCATCATCGGTACACTCCATTCTCAATATCAAAAAGATATTTATGAACGCACCAAATCCAAGGTACTCACTGAACTCGCGGTCAAAGAAATTCTTTCAGTTTTCAATCGTTGTGATGAAGTGAATCAAGCTATTGCAAATCTCTATGATTCATTTGGTGCGAATCGATTACCTTTGGTGATGGAAAATGCGACCGATCTAAAGCCAGTGACTAACCTATCTGACCTACAAAAGCTCAAGTTGACCTATGAGATTAAACCTCATGAAAAAGTCTTTTTATATGTTGGAAGACTAGATACGGTGAAAAATCTAGATTTCTTATTAAGTGCACTGTACAGTTTACGCTTAAAAGCGTTCCCCTTTAAAATGATTTTCATAGGTTCTGAACCACATGAAGATGCACTAAAAAAAGCGATGAAGAAATATGGATTAAGTGATCATGTGATGTTTATAGGTAAAGTGACGGATCGCACGATCATTGCGAATCATTTTGCCATCGCTGATTTATTCCTATTCCCATCCCTCTATGATTCGTCTTCACTTGTTCAAATCG
>JBBIMC010000020.1:4211-6790 GCA_037444605.1 Mycoplasmatota bacterium
AAAGACACCGACGTTATTTATTGAAGGGACAGCCACCTCATCGATGATCACCGATCAAGTGAATGGTTATCTTGCCAAAGAAGATTCCAAGCATTATGCTGATACGATTATACAAATCTTTAAACAACCTAAGATTTATCAGAAGGTTAAAGAAAATGCGTTTCATGATCTCTATAAGACGTGGAAAGACGTGAGTATGCTCGCTTATCAACGGTATCTTGAAAAAATAAAAAAGGAACTCGCTTGAGTTCCTATTCTTTATGTGTGCCATCACAAAAGGGTTTATGTTTTGATTTTTTACATCCACATAGATAATACCATCCATCTACTTCAACAGAAAATTTCAAAGGGACTTCCTCGGTGTAGCGATGACTCCGTTGATCACAGAATGGTTGTGTATCACTTTTCCCACATCGACAAAAAAGATACTCTGTTTTCGCCTTGAGTTCGACTCGATGTGGATGACGGGTGATCGAAAATCCGTGTCGCATAATAATCCCTCCAATTTCATTATATGCTGTTATGATAGAACAAGCAACCAACAAACGGGTGATAGTTTACTCTTTTGCGTTATAATAGTATCGAGGTGTTACTTTTGAATGATAAACTGTTAAAGCGCTTGGACGCGATTGGGGAAAGCCTCAAGAAATATCCAAATACACTCGCATTAATCGGTCATGGATCCGTAGGTGTTGAACTTTCGCGACTAGATGACTACTCAGACCTCGATTTTTTTGTTGTTGTCGAAGATGATGAAAAAATCAAATTCATTGACTCCCTATTTTGGTTAGAAGATGTAGCTCCACTCGCCTATTTCTTCAAGAATACTCAAGATGGGTATAAGTTTATGTATGAGGATGGTATTTATGGTGAATTTGCAGTGTTTGGGCGAAGCGAAATGGCTCATGTAACCCAAAATGAAGGACGATTAGTGTGGAAAAGAGATAACTATGAAGAATCACAGCTATTAGAAAAAAAAGGAAAGATTGTACCGATTGAAGATACCGATGCTGATTTTCGAATCAATGAGGCACTAACCAATCTCTATGTAGGTGTTTTACGAGCACAACGAGGTGAAAAATTATCTGCTTTACGCTTCATTGAGTCCTACGCATTGACCAACCTCTTGTCGGTGATACATCTTTTTATCAAAGAAGAAAAAGCGATGAAAGATCCTTTTAATTTAGAACGTCGTTTTGAATTAAGATATCCTACATTGCATTCAAAACTCCCTCTTATGCTCCAAGGTTATCACCATTTAGCGGATTCAGCAGAAGCAATTTTGGATATAATTGTATCCATCTACCAAGCGAATAAAGCTTTTGTTCAAGAAATTCGTGATCAAATTGAACGACTTAAAAAACAAGAATCTATCTTTAGGAGAGAAACATGATCAAAAAAGTTGCGAAAATATCACTCATTGCCATTTTGTCACTAGTAGCCTTAGTCGTCATTATTATCTCACGTCTATTTTCTGTCAAAATCTTTGATTCAATAGTCCAAACACAACATATGAAACGGATTGATGAGATGTATTCGGACAGTGAATATGTTGAGATTAATGATGAACAATTTGTCGATTTTGATCTTTATGATCCGACAATTAAACTCAATGACATTCAAATTCTTGCGAGCCATAACAGTTATAAAGGAATGAGCACATCATTAGGTCGACTCTTTGTGGGTTTGGGTGACTCTTTTGATGAAGCACGTGCTTTAAAGTATAGTTATCAATCCATTACTGATCAACTTCAACTTGGCATACGCAGTATGGAATTTGATGTTCGAAAGCGAAAAGACTCATTTATGCTGACGCATGTACCCCTTGTGGATAATTCAAGCGTCGCACCCAATTTTGCACTTGCCCTGGAAGAAATCAAATTATACTCTGATAATAACCCCATTCATATCCCAATCATCTTATTGATAGAAGTTAAAACAGATTGGATGATTCTTGATCACGCACTACAACAGATTGAAACCGAGGAATTGTTGCAACTCGACCAATTGATTAAGGATAAATTAGGTGATCGCTTATATCAACCCAAAGATTTCATGGTAAACGATTTAACCGTCAAAGAGACAGTGACCACCATGGGGTGGCCAAGTATTCAGGAAATGCTAGGCAAAGTCATCATTGTTCTTCACCCTTCAGAATTTAATGATCGTTATGAAGCCATTGATCCTTCCATGCAGAGTCAAGCAATGTTCATCGGATCCAATGCTCATGATCTCGATCACGATTACACATCCTTCATCGTCCATAATGATGTGGATGTCGAATCAATCCAAGCATTAGTTGAGCAAGGTTATATCGTGAGAACGCGTATCGATGAATCACTCATTTTTGATCAAAATCGTTACATGGCTGCTCTATCGAGTGGGGCACAAATCTTAACCTCTGATTTCACATCGGGACGTAAAGATCTTGATGACGATGACATGATTGATCTTGGTGGGTATATGATCATTCGGTTTACTACTTAAGGAGGATACCATGAGTTACCAATCGAAGTTTCAAAGTCAAGATTTGGATTTACTTTTTGATGCGATCTTAGCCCTCGAAAACAAAGAAGAAT
>JBBIMC010000020.1:6800-9908 GCA_037444605.1 Mycoplasmatota bacterium
CTTTGAAGATTTATGCACCGTGAATGAACTACAGGATTTGGGACAACGGATCAGAGTGGCATTACTTCTCGATGACCATGTCTCTTATACACATATCACCCAAGAAACGCATGCCTCAACTGCGACGATTTCTCGCGTGAATCGCGCATTGTCCTATGGTGCAGATGGATACAAACTTATTTTAAAAAAGATAAGAAATAAATGATGATGGATTTTCCATCATTTTTTATCTTGTTTATTAAGGCAAATCGACGTATAATAATGTTTACCACCTCAGGAAGGAAAAGATATTATGAACACACAAAATGCAGATACCAATCGCCTTAATGATTTAGAAAAGTACGATGTAGTCGTCAAACGACTTGAAGCACGAGGCGTCATTCTTGAAGATATGGCTCAGATCACCTTAGATCTTCAGAAAAAATACATTCCACAGCTTACCTTCGAACTTTGTCTAGAACATGTCAAACGTGTTGTTATGAAGCGTGAAGTTCAACATGCCATTTTAACAGGTCTTGAATTAGATATATTAGCAGAACAGAATAAACTTTCTGAACCTCTACTGTCCATGCTTAATAATGATTATGGACTTTACGGCATTGATGAAGTCTTAGCTTTATCGATTGTCAATGTCTATGGATCGATTGGATTTACCAATTTTGGTTATGTCGATAAAGTCAAACCAGGCATAATTGGTCGTCTTGATGAAGAAGGTAAAAAAGGTGGTCGTTGCAACACATTTTTAGATGATATTGTTGGCGCCATCGCAGCTGCTGCAGCATCATCGATTGCGCATCGTTTCGCAAACCTATAGGGGGAAATCATCCCCTTTTCTTTTTTAAAGAAGAAAGAAACGTTATTTTTCTTTTTTATCGGCTATAATTAAATTAAGAGTTCATCCCATAAAGGAAGTGGTCAAGTGCCCTCGTTATCATCTCAAGACCTCATCATTAAGATAACCGAAACCATGATTGATACCAGCACCGATCATTTTTTTAGTGCGATTAAGGAAACCTTAGGCGATCTATGTTTGTTCTACGGGATGGACCGTGCGAGCATCATGATTTATGATGAATCAATGACTTCAATACGCTTGAGTGTTCAATGGTGTCATGTTGGTGTGATGAGTCGAAACACCAATATTTATCTAATCCAGCATGAGGATGACTTTGCATGGAAAACATCCCATCAAGAAGGTAAGACAACCATTGTCGAAGACATTGAGCAACTCAATCAAGAAGTATCTAAAGCATTTTTCTCAGATTACTTGACAAAATCTGCAATCATGTTGCCACTGATCCATGAGGGTATCTGTTTTGGCTTTCTCTTATTAGAAAACGTACGCACTTCACAAGGCTTATCGTCCTTGAATAAATCTGATTTAACCATAATTGCCAAAATATATCAAGATGCATTTTATCGACAAAAACAGATGACTACAAAGAGAAACACTCTCCCCTATATCCAAACGAATTTTATGCAAAACATGTCGCATGAAATGAAAACCCCTCTCGGTGGTATTCATCATGCACTCTATTTGTTATCAACCACAGAACTCACTGAAGAACAAAGATCATATCTTCATTTAGGTCAAGAAGCCAGTGAAGGTTTAAATACCTTAATTGATCATATGCTCGACATCACGCCATATGAATCTGAAACTAAGGTCGAATCATTTGCCTTTAATATGGAGGAAGAGGTCTTAAGAATTTATCGTTCTTACAAGCGACTACTCGATCAAAAAGGGCTGGAGTTTATCTTCAAATTTGATTATCGTATCAATTATGATTTGATTGGGGACGTCATTAAATTACGACAGATACTCACCCAACTTATCGATAATGCCATCAAATTTACACAAACTGGAAGTATCACATGTTTTATTGAACGTATCTCTGATGACCCCCATATCATCAGCATTCAAATCAAAGATACAGGGATTGGCATTGCTGCTGAACACATGGATCAACTCTATGATCCCTTCTTTCAAGTCGATATGTCGTCCCAACGACAATATCAGGGTTCTGGATTAGGCTTACCGATTGCCAAGCGATGGATGGATCTGTTGAATGGACATATTACGGTCGAAAGCAAATTAAATCAAGGTTCCACATTTAAAATTGATATCCCCCTACAAAAGGGAAGTCCGATGGATTTTTCAGCTACCCATCAAAAGCGTGTTTTGTGGATGAGTGAATCAGGTGAGGAACAACAACTCATCGATGCCCTCACATCGATGGGAGTTCATGTGCTCTCAATCCCTCAATATGATGGCCAAAAAGTTGACTATATTATGTTAGATCATAAAATTAAAACGATGGAAGATATCGATCACTATCGGGAAACTTATGGGACGCCAACATGTTTGATGATGGTCTTCGATCACCCAATATTGCGCCAATCAAGAAAAATTGATATTATCATTGAATCCCCGTTTTCACGGACGGTATTAATGCACAAGATGAGTCACGCACAACTTCAACATACCAAGATAAGTGAGGATCGTTCCTATGGTGTCGTATTGCATGGTACAGCATTAGTGGTGGATGATAACCGATTAAATCGGATTGCATTAGAATCAATTTTGATCAAGGAAGGTATCGATGTTCTCCTCGCTGAAAGTGGTGAAAAAGCCATCGAAATGGTTAAAAAAGAGGCTATTGATCTGATATTGATGGATATTCAAATGCCTGTCATGGATGGGATAGAAACGACGCGACGCATTCGATCTTTAGGAAAAAACTTTGAAAAAATTGCGATTGTTGCGGTCACTGCAAATGCTTATTTTAATGACTATGATCTTAAAAAATCAGCGAAGATTAATGATGTTATTTTTAAACCGATCAATATGGATCATTTGAAACAAATCTTACGCAAATATATGCAAACACAAGATGTTTTACACGTACCTGATGATCTGTTTACCTGGGATGAACAAGATTTTCAGAGACGCTTTGAAGGATCTGAAAGTATAGCTTCCGAAGTCCTTTCCATCTTTTTAAAAGAATATATGAAAGATTTAAAACAAATTGAAATAGCCATCTTGGGTAAGGATAAAGAATTGATCATTCAAGCGGTACACTACTTCAAGGGTTCATGTGCGTATGT
>JBBIMC010000020.1:9918-11379 GCA_037444605.1 Mycoplasmatota bacterium
GGAAAGCGTGCCGTGTGGGTCCTCAATCGAATGCTTGAAGAAGCTAAACAAAACCTTCTGATGCACATGGAAGATAATTTTAAGATATTAAACGAAGAAGTGACAGATTTGGCCAAACACATTCAACATCTTCACGCCTAAATCAACAACAAGGCATGAAAAATGATGGTTTTATCCATCTATGGTACACTAACATTGGGTGATATAAATGAATAAAGATGAACTGAAAAAACGATTAACACCAATCCAATTTTATGTTACACAAGAAAATGGAACTGAACGACCCTTCCAAAATGAATTTTGGAATCATCATGAAAAGGGACTTTACGTCGATATTGTATCCGGAGAACCACTTTTTAGTTCCGAAGACAAATTTGATAGTGATTGCGGATGGCCTAGTTTTGCCAAAGCCATCAAACCCTTGACCACAAAAATGGACCGCACGTTTGGAATGATACGTACTGAAGTGAGAAGTAAGGAAGCAGATAGTCATTTAGGGCATCTTTTTAATGATGGACCGAGAGAATTAGGTGGCTATCGTTATTGCATCAATTCCGCTGCATTACGATTTATCAAACTCGAAGATTTAGAAAAAGAAGGATATAAGGAGTATCTATCCCTCTTTCAAAAATAAGGAGTATCATGGCATATCATATCGATCCTGAACTACTCATCTTAAAACCACTCAAATTTACACGCTATACGAAACTTCGTCGCATGACTGCCAATATGGTCTTTAATTTGACGATGCTTTTTACACGCACCAAAAAAGGGATACGAAAAAAAGTGTTTATTATTCGTGGTTATAATCATATGAAGATTAAGGTCACACTCTATGAGAAGAAGGATCTGAAAGGAATTGCTCCTGGATTGCTCTACATTCATGGGGGTGGTTTCCAAATGGAAGGAACACCAGTTCACATTGGTATGCTTCAAAGTATTATTTTAGAAACCAATCAACGTGCACTTTATGTCCGCTATCATCTCGCTCCAAAATACCCTTTTCCTGTCGGTTTATTCGATTGTTACCACGCACTACAATTCATGAAAGAACACGCAGATTTCTTAAAGATTGATCCGAATAATCTCTCGGTTGCAGGAGATTCTGCGGGTGGGAACCTTGCCACTGCAGTTACGCTTTTAGCGAGGGACTTTGATGGACCTAAAATTAAGCGACAAATGCTTTTGTACCCTGTCATTGATGTATTGCAAAACACGCCATCGATGAAAGAATACCATGATACACCGATGTGGAACTCGATCTTGAATAAAAGCATGTGGGAACTTTACTTAAAAAATGGAGATTTAGGGATGATCGAGTATGCATCCCCATCGCTAGCGAAACTCCATGATCTTCCTAAAGCGTATATTGAAACCGCACAATACGATTGTTTAAGAGATGAAGCGATTGAATATGCAAGACGTTTGAGTGAAGCTGGCGTTCCTGTCAAGGAATATCAT
>JBBIMC010000020.1:11437-12554 GCA_037444605.1 Mycoplasmatota bacterium
GTCTTTTACAGCAAATTAATCAAAAATATGATTCAAAAGCGGATTCAGTTTATGAGGGATGACGATGAAGAAAATTGATGTAGAAACGTGGAATAGAAAACAAACCTATCTCTTCTATAAGGATATTGATATCCCCATGTATATGATGACATTTCAACTGGATATCACACACTTTTATCAGGAAATAAAGAAAAAAGACGTATCCTTTTATCTAAGCTTTATGCATCTCGTGATGAAAGAGATGAATCAAATCGAGAATTATCGCTATCGATTTATCGATGGTGAGCCTTACCTAATGGATCGAATTCATCCATCATTTACAGATCAAATACCAAACTCTGAACAATTTAAAATCGTGACGGTCAACTATCATGAAGATTTACTTGCATTTATCAAACATGCCAAAGACAAGTCATTAGAACAGGGCTCAGTATTTATCGATTTATCAGAAGAATCACGACAAGATCTCGTCTATATTACAACCTTTCCATGGGCAAGTTTCATGCAGGTATCACATGCTCATATGATCGATAACAAGGATGCGATTCCTCGCGTGGCATGGGGTAAATTTGAACAGATAAATGAACGATATCTTATGCCATTTGCGATTGAATCACATCATGCATTTGTCGATGGTAGACATGTAGGCTTGTTAATTCAATATATTCAAAAAGCGATTAATGATTGGAAGTGACCTCTTGTGAGGTCCTTTTTTTATAGATATTCTGGTTATTATTTAGAGGATATCTAACATGTCTGTTTTCTTTCATGATTGATTTTCATAAAAAATATCGATGAAAACGGATGAAACCTACCCCATGACCATTCTTCAAAAATTTATATGATAAATCATATAACGTGTGTTATAATATGAGATGTAAGCGCTTTAAGAAATTGAAGGGAGAATAACATGAGCGATTTCAAGCATTTTGAGTACATGGCTAAACACCGGTACGAGCAGGTCGTCTATTTTTATGATAAGACGACAGGATTAAAAGGCATTACCTGCATACATAACACCACATTAGGTCCAGCCCTTGGTGGAACTAGACTGTGGAACTATGCGAGCGAAGAAGAAGCGTTCATTGACTGCTTAAGATTAGCAAGAGGTATGACC
>JBBIMC010000020.1:12579-13337 GCA_037444605.1 Mycoplasmatota bacterium
TTGGTGGTGGTAAGACCGTTTTGATCGGTGATCCTGATCAAATGAAAAAATGAAGGTTATTTCAGAGCTCTCGGTCGATATGTCCAAAGTTTAAATGGACGTTATATTACCGCAGAAGACGTAAATACAAGTACGAAAGACATGGATTTCGTGGCGATGGAAACCGATCACGTCGTAGGGCTTGAAGGAAAATCAGGCAATCCATCACCGATGACAGCGCTTGGAGCATTCCACGGTATCCGTGCAGCACTCCAATATAAGTTTGGTGATGAAGACTTTACAAAGTATTCATTTGCCGTTCAAGGTGCAGGACAAACAGGGTATTATCTCATTAAGAAACTAGTAGAAGCAAAAGCAAAGAAGATTTATTTCTCTGAAATCAATCCTAAACACATCGAACGCATGAAAAAAGAACATCCAGATGTTGAATTTATCGCACCAGAAAAGTATTTTTCTGCCGATGTTGATGTGATCGTTCCCTGTGCACTTGGTGGTGTTTTAAATGATCAAACGATTCCACAAATTAAAGCGAAAGTTATTGCAGGTACCGCCAATAACGTGCTTCTTGAAGAAGATATTCACGGCAATATGATCAAGGATATGGGCATCCTTTATGCTCCAGACTTTGTCATTAATGCGGGTGGACTCATCAATGTTTACCACGAACTAAAGGAATATAACATTGGACGTGCAACACGTGACATCGAAAAGATTTATGATCGTCTATTAGAAATCTTTAAGATTGCAGATCGTGAAGG
>JBBIMC010000021.1:0-9141 GCA_037444605.1 Mycoplasmatota bacterium
ACTTGAAGATATTTCTGATGATTTAGTGTTAGTCCTTGAAGGGATTGATGGTGTACAAAAAATCGATAGTGGCATTACCAAAGGTGCTGATCGTGTTAAATTAACCGTTGATCTAGATAACGCCATGACCTATTCCTTAACCCATCAAGATATTCTCAATAACATTAACTATCTTTATACGAATCTTGATTCACTCGGTGCCAGCAATACCCTGAATGTGAATATTGGAGGGATTGAATACGAACTTTCACTCCCAAGTGAGACGATTTCAGGAACCATATCTTTTGAAGCATTTGGCGATTATGTGAACTTTTTATCTGGCGTGATGCTTTTTGATCGAAACACCCAAACCATGATTGATAGTTACATTGAAACTTCAGGTCAAAGTATTTATGTCTTAAATGCGATGTTGCCGGGATATGTTCCGGGAACACCGATTCAATTTGTTGTTAATCCTTATTTAAAAATCAACGGTGGAACCATTGAATTTAACCCTATGAGTGCAGATCCAAGTTTGTTATCGACTGCACAGGCACCACTGTTTGTGATGGATTCAGAAGATTCAGTCACGACCCTAGAAAAGATTACGGGATTCGCTGTGATCAATACCGATGGAACGAATCGTTACTTAAATGTGACTGCAGATGTTGAAGATGGGTATAATGTGACCTTGGTTGGTAATGAAGTGGCTGATGCTGTGGAACGTTATTTAGACGGAAGTTTATATGCATCTTATGGTGACGGCTATTCCGTCACTCTAGAAGGTGAAACCGAAGAGATTTTAAGTGCTGTCAATGATTTAGTCCTTGCAGCCATCGTCGCTATTCTCTTGGTCTATATGATTATGGCCATCCAGTTCCAATCTCTCGTTTATCCTTTCATTATCTTATCAACAATACCTCTCGCATTTACAGGAGGGATGCTTGCCTTACTCATCACCAATTCTTATCTAAGTTTAGTATCCATCATGGGACTCATCATCTTAGTAGGTGTGGTCGTCAATAACGGGATTGTCTTAATCGACTATATCCATGTCTTAAGAGAACAAGGGTATGGCATTAAAGATTCGATCGTTTTAGCGGGAAAGACACGTCTACGTCCTATCTTTATGACAGCACTGACAACCATTTTAGGACTATTCACGTTATCCCTTGGTTTTGGCAATGGTTCCGAGTTATTACAACCGATGGCCATCACCGCGATCGGTGGACTCATTTATGGAACCATCCTCACGTTAGTCGTGGTTCCCACCATCTATGCTGCCCTTAATCATAAGAAGATGAAGGAGGAAGAACATGCAACTCGCCAAGGATAAACTATTAAGTGTTCTCGTTTCCTATATCAAAGAGGGAAAAGATCTGGAAGATATTGCCTTATCGACGATTGCGAAAGAAGCAGAGATTGGGAAATCAACCGTGTATGAGTATTTTTCAAGCAAAGATGAAATGATTGAAGAAACGTATCGCTATTTGTTGAAGCATTATGAAGATATTTTACTCGCGGATGTTGATCTGATGGATTTTGAAAGTGCCTTTAAAGAAGAGATTAAACGAAGCCTTATCGTGATGAAGGATGCCCAAACGTTGATGGAAGCGATCATGAAACACCCATCAACAAAGATGATGCGTCTCAATCATGAACTTAAAGATGAGATCAAACGTATTCAAGATGCGATGCAAAAGCGCTTTGAAAGTATCATGCGTGTCGGTGTCATCGAACAAAAGATACCTGCAAGAGTCCCTCAACCCCATAAGCGTTATGTGATTCAGGCATTGATTTCAGGGCTCATGTTTCAATATGTCCATCAGGAAATAGATGTATCTGAAGATGAACTGATTTCACTCATCTATCAGGAAGTTATCAACACATTAAAATAATCACACACATGACTCGAGATACTTCGAGTCATGTTTTTTATGTGAAATTTCAAACGTTTTCGTACATGACTGGTATTTTTTGTTTATTCCATTTATAATGGAAGTGACTATGAATTCGAGGTGCCTATGAAAAACTATTTACATCAGTTTAACAAACAAGAAAGAAAACCTTTGGTTGGCTTGAAAGACTTATCACGTCTAGCAGCAAGCGAAGGGATTATCTTGCTCAAGAATGAACAAAATGTTTTACCTTTAATCGATCAAAAGATCTCTGTTTTCGGCAGAATCCAAACGGATTATTATAAGAGTGGGACAGGATCGGGTGGTCTCGTCAATGTGGATCATGTCACATCCATTATCGATGCCCTTTTAGAAAATCCTTACGTCAAAGTCAATGACGAACTCTTGGATACGTATCGCCGTTGGGAAGAGGAACATCCTTTTAATGCAGGATCCGGTTTTTGGGCTTCAGAACCATGGAGTCAGGTGGAAATGCCCCTCACATTAGAGTTGGTCAAAAAGGCGAAAGCACACAGTGATGTAGCCATCATCGTGATTGGCCGTACTGCAGGTGAAGATAAAGATAATTCAAACACAGAAGGAGCTTATTTGTTATCCAAGGGTGAAGAAGCGATGCTAGAACTCGTCACCAAGGTGTTTGAGAAAACTGTCGTACTCCTCAATACAGGGAATATTATGGATATGTCCTTTATGGATCGTTATCCGATTGCTTCAGTGTTATATCTTTGGCATGGAGGTCAAGAGGGAGGACGCGCAGCTGCTGATGTTCTCACCGGGTTGATTACCCCATCCGGAAAGCTTCCTGATACCATTGCCCATCATTTATCCGATTATCCCAGTGACTCTTCTTTTGGTGGTCATGATGAAAATATATACCATGAAGATATCTATGTGGGTTATCGCTATTTTTCGACATTTAACAAGCAAGCTGTTCGTTATCCTTTTGGCTTTGGTTTATCCTATACCACATTTTCCTATCATTTAGATGAAGTGAAGATCAATGAACGTTATGAAGTCAAAGTGACTGTAACAAACCAAGGGAAGTACCAAGGGAAAGAAGTGGTACAACTCTATGTTAAACAACCCCAAGGTTTACTAGGAAAGCCAGATCGCGTGTTGGTTGCATTTGAAAAAACACACGTGCTTAATCCGGGAGAATCTGAAGTATTAACAGTATCATTTACCGATTATGATATATCATCTTATGACGAAGAAGGAAAAACAGGTTATCCATCTTCTTATGTACTCGAAAAGGGAACCTATCGCATCTACTTATCCACCGATGTCATGTCACCTTTTGCATGTCATAGTTTTGAGGTGGTTGAAAACCGTTTAATCCAATCATTATCTGAAGTACTACGTCCTAAAAAGGCGTTTAAACGGCTCCGTCCAGTATTAATGGATGGCATCTTAACACGTTCTGAAGAAGATGTGCCCTTAAGAACAATGTCTATAGATGATAAGATGAAGAAACATCAAGTTAAACCGCTTGTGTCCAATGCTAAGAAAACCATTTTACTCAGTGATGTATTTGCAAAGAAGGCGTCCTTAGATGATTTTGTTGCTCAGATGACACCCCTTCAATTATCAGAAATCGTTCGCGGGGAAGGTATGTCTTCACCCAAGGTTACTCCAGGAACAGCATCAGCATTTGGTGCTGTCACGAAAGAGTTAGAAGCTTTAGGATTACCCATCTTAAGCTGTGCGGATGGCCCCTCAGGCATTCGGATGGATTCTGGGATGCAAGCATCTTCGATGCCCAATGGAACCTGTTTAGCATCCTCGATGAATAAAGACTTAGTGGAAGCTCTTTATTATGGTGTCGGGGTTGAAATGCTCAATTACCACATCGATATTCTTTTAGGACCAGGCATGAATTTACATCGTCATCCTCTTTGTGGTAGAAACTTCGAGTATTTTAGTGAAGATCCTGTTCTCACGGGTTATATGGGAGCGAGTGTCGTTAAAGGACTCCAACGCGCTGGTGTCACAGGTACTGTGAAACATTTCGCGTTAAACAATCAAGAATATCGTCGTTTTGATTCAGATTCAATCGCATCAGAACGTGCAATTCGTGAAATCTATTTAAAGGGCTTTGAAATCGCAATTAAAGAAGCCAAAGCAAAAGCCATCATGACATCCTACAATCCAATCAATGGTATTTGGGCAGCCAGCAACTATGATTTGAACACCGTGGTCGCTCGTGAGGAATGGGGCTTTGATGGCATCATCATGACGGACTGGTGGGCGAAGATGAATGATGATGGCAAAGAAGGCACAAGAACCAATACAAAAGCCATGATCAAAGCCCAAAATGATCTCTATATGGTTGTCGTCAATGCGAAAGAAAATTCTTTGAAAGACAATACGATGGAAGCCTATGAAAAGGGTGAACTCTCGTTAGCGGATATGCAACGTGTCGCCAAAAACATCACGAAGTTTATCTTGAGTTCAAGAATGTATCAAGAAAAGATGAACCAAAAGGTTCTCGAAAATACACCAAGTTATGATTTGCCTGTCATTGAAAGGGTTCATCTCAATGATGTATTGATGGAGTCATTTAATCCTCTCGTCAGTCACTATAGCCTCGATGCAAACGATCATTTCAATTTAACGTTTGATGTCGAACCCCATGCATCGTACAAAGTGAAGCATAATGCCCATACCGTCATCGTCTCTCTATTGAAAGATGGTATGAAAAACATTTATGTATTCACCAATCGTAAACGTCATCAAAACCAAGTGACCTTCAACTTTAATATCGTTCCTACCGATCATCCCACGAAGGTAAGTACAGAGCCATGGGGACGTACAGAACTCAATCCTCTTGATCCTTCCTACCAAAATCAACATCTGCAAGTAGAAAAAGATCACCTCCTGTTTAATAAAGAAGGGATTGCTTCATTCGCGATTGAAGTGGAACTATACGGGAAATACATTATCGAGCTATCGATTGCATCCGATGGATCACCGTTAGCACAGATTCCTTTTTCGATCGTGAAAGATGATCTTGTCTTATCGACACTCACCACGAATGGAACGGAAGGAAAATGGGTCGATATATCTTCTCAAGTCAGACTCACCCCTGGTATTCATCGATTAAGTTTAGTGGCGAAAGCCAGTGGCCTTAAAGTCAAGAGACTTCATCTTATTAGACACAACTAAATAGACAACAAAAAAAGATGTTAGTGGCTTCATGTCAGCTAACATCTTTTTATATGGTCATGTCTTTTGGATTAAATGGACTAGATAATTATAATCATGTTTGAACATTTCATTTGGATTGCATAGTTCTATGGTTTCGTATGAGATGTTTTGATCGTCTATGACCATCGATTGCAATTCAAATTTCGTATCGAGTAATAATAGTTTGAAATCTGCAGGTGAATAACAACGAATACTTTGATATAAAGCATTTTCAGGATGTAAAACAGGAATCCATTCATCGATCCATCGACTTCTGATCACATCAAAGGTACATCGTTCAATCATCTCAACTGAACCAGGGACATCATCTAGTGGATCTAAATGCCATTCTTTTTGATGATTCATGATCGGACCCCAAGGATGATAGACATCCATAAGGACCATTCCACCAGGTTTTAACCATTCCTTATCCATGCGTGAAGTAATAAGCGTTGTTGGTCATCATCTTCTAATCCAAATACCTGCCAACAGAGGATGATATCAAAACGTTCAAGAAAATTCACTTTATAAAAATCTTCATGAATAAAGGTCAATTTGCCTTTTCTCGTTTGATTAAGAAGTTTTGTTGCAGATTTATAATCAACTGGATTAAATTCAACACCAGTAACATCGTGACCATAGTCAGCCATCGCTGCTGCGCTATGTCCTGAGGCACACCCTAACTCAAGAATTTTCCAAGGTCCTCTACCACATAAACGATGTAACAATTCAACTCTTTTCATGTGGGTACCTGATTCTTGTGGATCATCTCCCCACCAAATGGATGCTTGGGTGTAAAAACGACGAATATCTTCGCGAGTCATTTTCTTGTTCATGTAATCACCTCATGAGAATAAAAACTAGGTATCATAAGTTCAATATTTCGAGCAATTGTCCACAGCGATTATGAAATCTGATTCACTTGTGGTCAGCTTAAATGGTATAGAATGGGTATCAAATCAGTCATATATAATGATAGAGTCAATATTCGTCTTTTATACTATCGGCTATTTTTGATCGCTTGAACGATTGATTTCCACTCGCTATGACTCATATCTCGTCCTGGGTAAGCGGGATTTTGAAGATGGAAGGAAGTGGGAAGCCAGTTATCGATAAATGAACGTAATGTAGCATTTAGATCGTTAGCTTCTTCGATGAGCCAATAAAACACTCTACAATCATAAACTCCATGTGGAAAAGGATAAATATATAAGCATCCCAAGCAAATCTCTTCGCTTGGATTTAAAATTGTATACGCAAACCCCTCATTTTGATCAAATTCCATCTGATGCTCTAATAAGTCTTGATAATTCTCCTCAATGGTCATATCATCGCTTGGCCAATCATCGTTATCACAAAACACTTGACGGAGCTTAACTCTATTCAACATCACAGCCTTATAATCAAGTTCAACGTCATTCACTGTTAATTTGCGAATGATAAAATGTTTAGTTTTGACTTGATAGGGTGCTTTGAAGTCTTTAGGAACAAACACATAACTCATATTATCACCTCATAACCCATATATTTATTTGATTTCTTCAATACAATCAGGCGTATCGTACCCTGCTTTGTTGACGATGTCAGACACTTTATAAGCTTTCATTTGTTTAGGGTCATAAGGTCTTAAGAGTTTTGAGAGTTCATAGAGATTGGTTTGTCTGGGGTCGAGCCATTTTTTACGCATATCTTCAGTGAGAATAACAGGCATTCTTTCATGTATAGGCTTCATCAAGTCGTTCGCTTCAGTGGTGATGATCGTGCACGTATGCAGTTTCGTTCCATCTTCACGAATAAAGGTATTCCAAAGACCTGCCATTGGGAAGATCTTTTGATCTTCTAAAAGAATACGCATCGGTTGTTTCTTGGTGTCTTCTTTTTTCCATTCGTAAAAGCTATCAGCGAGGATGACACAACGCTTAGCGCGAAATGAAGGGAGAAATGAAGGCTTTTCGTGGAGCGTTTCTGCTTTCGCATTGATCATTTGATACCCAATTTTTTCATCTTTGGCAAAGGAAGGGACAAGTCCCCAACGAAGCGTACCGACCCTGTTCTTCGCACCATCGTTGATGATGGTGATGACATCTTGACCAGGTGCTACATTGAATCTAGGGAGATCAAAATCACCTTTTAGTTCTGAGATATCATAATTCTCTTCTAAGTATACACGCAGATCCTCTAAGTCAACAGTGATGGTAAAACGTCCGCACATAATTATTCCTCCTTATATTGACTCCAAAATTTAGCAAGTATTGAGGTCAATTCTTTCGGCTTTTTGATCACCTCATATTGTTTCCATTCAGGTGGAAACAAACTAAGGTAAGTTTTCGTCGTGAATCGATCATCGATAAGGATGGCAATCCCATAATCGGTATCTCTTCGGATCACTCGTCCTACGGCTTGAATGACTTTATTCATACCAGGATACGTATAGGCATAATCAAAGCCTTTCCCAAAGGTTTGATCATAATAGGTCTTTAATTGATTGTTTTGTTCGCTGATCATCGGTAAGCCTACTCCCACGATGATGACACCAGATAGCATATCACCGACATAGTCAATGCCTTCTGCAAACATCCCTCCCATGACAAAGAAGGCGAGTTGTGAACGCTCTTGGAGGGTTTTAAAACGTTCTAGAGTAAAATCGCGCAAGGATTGATCCATGTCTCGTTCTTGAATGATGAGATCAGCGTTGATATCCATGGGTAGTTCATCAATGATTTGACGCATGTATTGGTAGGAAGGGAAGAAGACAATATAATTACCTTTTTTCGAATTCAAGACTTCAAGGATGGTGTCGATGATCGTACTTTTCGATCCTTCTCTGAATTGATATCTCGTATTCACCTGATTCATGACGATCAGTTTTAGACGTGATGGATCAAAAGGAGATCTAATCTTCATGATTTCTCCATAACCCATCGCAATCAACTCTTTATAATAGTCAATCGGATAGAGGGTTGCACTGAAGAGGACTGTGCCATAGGCTTTATTCTTAATCGTATCATAGATGAACTCACTGGCATCTAGGCACTGAATAGTGAATGCAATGTCATCATCTGCAAGTTTTTCGACATTAGTGACATACGTATCATTATAGAACTCGTGAATGATGGAGAAACTCAAGAGTTGTAGATAAACCTCCATCACATCGGTTTTCCGTGGATATTTAGGCATTTCCTTTAAGGCGTTTTCGATTTTCTTCATCAAGTAACGTACGGTATCGAGAAACTCTTGATCATAATTCTTAAAAGAAATAAATGGGGAGGCTGAAAGTTGTTCACTAAAGCGATCAAATTGATCAAGCATTTTTTTCACACCATGGCGAATGGATGGTTTCAATTTCCCAGCAGCTCGTCTTAACTTGATAAATTCTGAACGAATTAATGTTGAAGAATACATGTCTCTCGATCGAGAGATCATATTATGAGCTTCATCCACTAAAACCAAGGGCTTAAAATTAGTTTCATCAAAATAACGAATGAGATGAATTCTTGGATCAAAGGCGTAATTGTAATCACAGATAATGACATCGACGAAATAAGAGACATAGAGTGAGAATTCAAAAGGACAGACCATATGCTTACGTGCATAAGTTTCAACAGTAGATCGGTTCATCAATGTTTCATGGAGAAAGATGTCTTGCATCGCGGTGGACAATCGATCGAAGAAACCTTTCGCGAAGGGACATTTTTCAGGATCGCATTCTCTTTTCTCTAAAAAGCAGGTGACATCTTTGGATGTAATCTCGAGTGTTTTGGTTTCAAGACCTGCTTCATGAAGGAGATCCATGGTATCTAAAGCCACTTTTTTCCCTTGGGTTTTTGCAGATAGATAAAAGATTTTTTGATTATCTTCAGACAGTGATTTTAATGTAGCGAAGAGAGATGCCATCGTCTTACCAATCCCCGTAGGAGCAATGGAAAAGAGAAGATCATCATCTTTCATCGTCTGATAAACTGCAGCCATCATTTCCCGCTGACCACGACGATACGTATCAAAGGGGAAGTAAAGTTTTTCTAACGATACTTTCTTTCGATCAAGATGATCATAATAT
>JBBIMC010000021.1:9241-13330 GCA_037444605.1 Mycoplasmatota bacterium
AGTAAGATCTCTTGTCCCTCGTGATCAAAGAGGAAACTGATAGGAACTTCAGCACGATCATCTGATTGATATTTACTTTGAACATATTGATGAGCTTTCGTTCCTTCAACTAAAGAGACGTTTTGAAAGGTCTCGGATGAGAGATCACCACTGGCATAAAGGAAAGAAACGAGTTCACCCACGGATACGCGATATCGTCTCATGTTTAACCTCTTTCGTTAACACTATTATACCCCATTTTCCTGATCACTTGACGGACGAATCATTGAAGAAGAGGGGGAGTTGTGCTATCATGAAGGCAAGGAATTGGGAAGGGAAGATCACAATGGAACAACACAGACTCACGAAAGGACCTTTGCTCGATCAAAAAGGTCATCTGATTGAAGCGGGTTACCATACATCTCTGGTCAAAGATTATTACCGTGATATGGTGAAAGTGCGTGGTATGCGTATCAAGGAATGGGATTATTATTATGTAGGAAATGATCATATCGGGATTGCATTAACTGTCGCAGATAACAGTTACATGTGGTTTAGTGCTGTAACCCTTTTTGATTTTGATCAGAAAATTGAACGATCATTTTCTAACATGGGATTTTTATCGAATGGAAAATTGAAGATGCCACAAACATCAAGCAAAGGCAATGTCATGTTTAAAAAGAAGGGACAAGAGATTTCCTTTGTACTAGAAAAAAATAAACGACATATTACCGCATCGATTGACTCGTTCTATGATAAGAAGCCACTTAAGGTGGATCTAGTCCTCGAACCCACCATTAAAGATTCCATGGTCATCGCAACACCTTTTACCAAAAAGAAGCATTTCTACTATAATCAGAAGATTAACCTACTCAAGGGAAACGGAACCGTTGTCTATGGTGATGAAACACTGAACTTTAAAGATGCCTATGGTGTTTTGGATTGGGGTCGAGGTGTTTGGACCTATAAAAATACGTGGTACTGGTCCAGTCTAAGTGGTGTGTATCAAGGTAAGAAGATTGGATTTAATCTCGGTTATGGTTTTGGTGATACATCGAAAGCAACAGAAAACATGCTGTTCTATGGCGACAAAACTTATAAACTCAATGATGTCGTCTTCAATATCCCCTTAAAAGAAGGCAAAGATGACTATCTATCTCCCTGGACAATGACCTCTTCTGATGAAATGATCAATTTAACATTTACCCCAATTTTGGATCGTTTCAGTCATTCCAATGTTCTGATTATCGAATCCAAACAGCATCAAGTTTTTGGTAAGTTCTCAGGAACCTTTAAAATTAGCGAGCAAGAAATAATTGAATTCACCGACATGATGGGATTTGCAGAAAAAGTATTTAACCGATGGTGAACATTCATTCATAAAAATTAAAAGACTTTCATGATGGCTTTCACTGTGGATATCCCCATGGTAAAGCCATTTCATTTTACTTACGAATGAAAGCCTGATACGAAGTATCAAGCAATGAAAATTTTTTCATAAAATATTCATAGGTTTTAAGGTTGAATTACCTTGTGAATTGGTTTATAATACACCTAAACCGTTTCGCCAAAAGCGATCGGTAGGGGATAAAAAATTAGATAGAATAAAGGTGGATAAGTATGAATGTCGTGAAACGTAACGGTACGATAGAGCCGTTTGATTTACACAAAATTGCGCAAGCAATGCAGAAAGCTTATAAAAGTGTTGGACTCTCATTTACGGATGAAGAATGCTTAAAGCAAGCGCAAGAAATTACCAAGGCTTACCCAAAGAGTGAAGATGTCGCGATTGAAACGATTCAAGATGACGTCGAACTTTATTTGATGAAGAAAAAGTATTATGAAGCTGCGCGTTCTTACATTAAATATCGTGAAAAGCAGAAGACAGATCGGGATAATCCATGGTCTGATAATGATGAAAGACAAGACCTTATTTTAAAGAAATATTTGATTAATGGTGAAGATAAGAAAGATTTTATCAAACGTATCGCATTTGGTAAGTCTTCATTAGAAAAGATTTTCCGTCGTAAAGAAGCCATTTTCGGGGGAAGAAACCTTTATGCGATTGG
The DNA here is from genome assembly GCA_037444605.1 of Mycoplasmatota bacterium. Taxonomy (GTDB): domain Bacteria; phylum Bacillota_I; class Bacilli_A; order Acholeplasmatales; family Acholeplasmataceae; genus Peloplasma. The sequence continues at coordinate 11,290 of JBBIMC010000021.1, forward strand.
CCGTGATGGTAACATTACAGGGTCGAATTGCTATGTTGTTCAGGATCCTGAAGATAGTTTGGAAAGCATTTATAAAGTCGACTACCAAATTGCTAGAACCTATAGCTATGGTGGCGGACAAGGGATGAACCTTTCCAAGATTCGTCCTAAGGGTGCGAAGGTAAATAACTCTTCAAATACCACACCTGGCGTGATGGTATTCGCAGAAAAGTATTCACATACCACACTCAATACCCAACAGGATAATAGACGTGGGGCATTGATGCTCGTGCTTAACATCGATCATCCTGATATTATTGATTTCATTACCACAAAACTTGATCTTTCCAAAGTCAATGGAGCAAACATCTCCATCGCATTAACCGATGCGTTTATGAACGCAGTTGAAAAGAATTTGGACTGGGTCATGAACTTTGAAACGCCCTATGAACTTATTGAGAAGAAGATCAAGGCACAAGATTTATTAAAGCTCGTCGGTTATGCAGCGCATACGATGGGTGATCCAGGGGTTATCTTTATCGATCACATGAATGATTATCATTTAATGAGTGAATACGAAGATGTCCGTTTTACAGCAACCAACCCCTGTGGCGAACAGCCACTTATGCCTCATGGTTCATGTAATTTAGGAAGCATCAACTTAAATGCATTTGTTAAAAATGCGTTTGCAGAAAATGCCACCTACGATTGGGAACGTTTTGACTTTGTTGTCTCTGAAATGATTGTGGCATTAGATGATCTACTCACGATGCTCGGTGATCGCCATGCATTACCCGAACAAAGAGAACACGTGAAGAACTACCGCGAGGTTGGTCTTGGCGTCATGGGTCTTGCTGACTTAGCACTATCGATGAGACTTCCCTATGGAAGCCCAGAATTCCTCGAATTTTTGGATCAACTCATGCGCCGTATGATCAATACCGCGATGAAGGCATCAGCACTTCAAGCGAAAGAACTTGGTGTATTCCCACGCTTCGATTATGAAAAGGTTTCTAGTGGAACCTTCTATAAGACAGCAGTTGATCAAGATACCGATGCACTCGTCAAAGCATATGGTCTAAGAAACTCACGCCTCTTATCCATCGCACCTACGGGATCCATTTCTAATATTCTTGGTGTATCAGGTGGGGTTGAACCCTTCTTCCAAATCAACTATACACGCCGTATTGTTTCGATGTTTGATGAAGAAAAGACCATTACGATTTGGGAAAAGACACCACTTGCCCTTGCAAAAGCGATGGGAGTCAAACCTGAAGAACTCCCCGAATGGGCACTCATTACCTCCCAAAATATCGCCTTTATCGATAGAGCGAATGTTCAAGCGACCATCCAAAAATACGTGGATACCGCGATCAGTTCTACTTTTAATTTACACAATAGCGCGACCGTTGATGATGTCATCAATATCTATAAAACCGCTTGGCGAAAAGGTTTCAAGGGTGCGACCGTGTTCAGAGACCGCTGCGCGAAGATTGGTATCTTAGCCGGTGTCAATGAAAACACAGAAGATTTAAACCCAGCAACACCCCCTCATGTCCATCTTGAAGAAAAATGGACCGATAAGAGAACAGGTGTTGTGAAAGAATATGTCACCCACATCTCTGTTTCATCCTCTGGTCATACACCTGAAAAGATTGAAAGAGAGTTATGCCCACTTTGTGGTGATGTGCTTGTTAAAAAACAAGGATGCATCCACTGTAATAATCCTGAATGCGATTACGAAAAGTGCGCCATCTAATATAATACTTAAAGGATGCCTAAGTGCATCCTTTTTTTCGTTCTTTATTTTATGTTATACTGAAAAAGATTAAAGGAGGTCTTTATGCAGCTGAAGAGTAAAGTCATTTATCTGATCATGAGTGTTTGGCTCATGCTCATGATGGGTGCAGTGTATACCTATTCGGTATTTCGTCCTTATGTACAAACAAACTTTGCATTAAACACACTACAAAGCGGCTTACCTTATATGGCATCCTTATTCTTTTACGCCTTATCGATGATGATAACGGGAAGAATTCTTAAACCTAAAAACACACCTTGG
>JBBIMC010000022.1:0-13299 GCA_037444605.1 Mycoplasmatota bacterium
ATAGATAATATCTGTGTTACTTGGCATGTCCGCTAAAATCAGCTGAACATCTTGATGCATTGCACCTACAAAGAGTGCAAGTGCTCCGCCTTGCGATCCTCCATTGGCGATGATCTTATGGTGAGGTTTAATGATATGACAAACATCGATCAAGCGGTAGCTATCCATATAGATTAGGGAATAATAGTATTCGAAAAAATTCGGATATCCAGTTAAGTATAACCCGTTCGAATCAGTATGACAGTGATTTTGGGTTCTTCCTCCTTGACCCCTTACATCGATTCCAATCACATCATACCCTTGATGAAGCCACTGATAAACAAAATGCAAGGATCCTTCAGTGCTGGTATGTGCACCAAGACCATGGAATAAAACAAGCCATGTTTGTTTGGATGGTTCTGAGGTTTTCCAATAGGTACCATAAATGCTTTGCTTCATAAGGGATTGAAAACAAAAGCCTTGACCCGAGAGAGGTTGAGGATCAGTGAGCTTATAATTGATTGGGATTAAGGATAGTTGATGAAGGAGTTCATGTATCATTTGCATTGTATCACCATTCACAGTGTACCTAAAAATCGTAAAAAAGACAATTCTAAGATTACTTTTATCTTGAAAAAATCTCGCAAATAAGGTATAAATAAACTATGGATGTATAGACATCTTTACAGGTGAATGGATGGCAATTCTAAACTATCAAGAAATGATGAAGGCTTTAGGTTATATAAAGCCTACACAAAAGCATCAATTGATTTATAATGAGTGGGAGAAAGAACCCATTATTTGGTATTTCCCCAAAGAGGATCTTGACTTCATCATTCACGTTTTATCACTTGATGAAGAAGAAATTGAAGCTGTTACGCAGGCATATCATGTGATTTTAGACGATGCTTCACTGTATGAAATGATGTCATTTATACAAGCGATAACCATCGTAAAAGCACATCCATCAGATTGGCTCGCCAATCAAGCTCCAAAGATCACACATCCGATACTATCGACATCGGTAATTCAATTAATGGCTATACTTTCTCTCATTCCATTAGCGAAAAAAGATTATAAAGAAAGATCAATTCGTGACGAACACATGATGTTTAATCTAAATCACCTTAAGGGTTACATCAAAAATTACCGGACGAAGCATCAACAAGTAGGGATTGAACTCTATGGTTGGACAACATATCTCGCTTCACTTGGACTCATTCATTTGGGCTATCTTCATTTCATGCATCATCAATATAACGATCCCTTTATTTTTTATCGACATAAATTGACATCTTCTGTAATAGCGATTGCAAAAGAAGGATTAAGTGTCCGAAATGATGGTCAATTTGACGGCGTGAATAAGGTATATGATCTTCGAAATATCACCACACTTAATATCGAAAATAACGAGATCAAAGCATATCCTGTCCATCCCAAAGGATTTATACAGGTGGATCTTATGTCTATTCGACTTGAGGATTATGAGTGTATCTTGAAACCTGGCGATGTTGTCATTGATTTTCACATCCCAACACGTTCTGACTATACGATTTATGGCATAAAACACTCTTTTGAAGAAGCCATCTCATTCTTTCAAAATCACTACAAAGACTTTGATTACCAAGCATTTTGGTGCACCTCTTGGCTTTACTCCCCGCAAATTGAATCACTCATTGCAAAAGATGACTCGAATATCCTTCAAGTCGCAAGACAAGGATATCGATTACCTGCAACTCCGGGAGCCGAAAGCTTATATACATTTGTTTTTCAAACCGAACATCCGGATTTTAAAACCATACAACCCAAAACATCGTTACAATCATCAGTCATTGATTATATCCGATCAGGTTATACCATCAATGCAGGTTGCTATCTCTACTTTATTGACGATATCGATCGATTTGGACAAATGCCATACCAAAAAGATATCAAGTCTTAGTATTTCAAGGAGGACATATGAAAAAAATTATCTTATTCATCCTATCAACGTGGTTCTCTTTATTTTTCCTACTTGGAGCGACCATCCTTGATGTCAATATTATCTCGTTTGAATCAGAAAACATTTTAGGTGCTACACATGAGCGCGTTCAACGCACATTAACGAGTGGAACATCCTCCGTATTGCAGACATACCACTACTTAAGTGCTGAGGCAGGTGACGTGACATTCCGGGCAATCACTGGTGATGATTACACTACGACAGGCTACAAACCGGCGACCACAGTCACTCATGCACTCAATAGTCAATCGCTTTATGATGATTATGTCATCATCGGAGGTGTCAATGCTGACTTTTTTGAAAGTTATGGTGTCCCACAAGAAGCATATGTCGAAGATGGTCAAGTAGTTTCCTCTGGGATTGGATATGCGAATCGTGAAGTTGTAGGATTTAAGGAAGATGGAAGCATCGTCTTTGGTAAACCTGTCTTTGAAGGATATGAAGTTATCATCCGCGATCCTGCGGGAAGAGAACGGATCACGCTTCCTTTAAAGAATATTAATGCAGCCTATTCAACGTCATCAATTGATATTTATGCTTATTTTGACACCTATAACACCGCTTTACCCGAAGGTGTCAATAAATATATCGCCACCGCTACAGAAACTAAAGGAGCTGTTCCCAAGATATTTGGTCGTGGGATTGTTAATACAGTCATGAGTAAAAGCAGTTTAGTAGTTCCTGATGGATCGATTGTCTTACTCACCAACAACGTTTATGTACAAAACTTGATGGAAGTCGGCGATACCATGATTGTACAACGGAAAATGATTGGTGATTTTGAAAATGTTAGATGGGCCGTTGGTGCGTATGGGAAGCTTGTAGCAAATGGCGAAAAGCTAAGTACTATCATTGGGATTGATCCCACAGCTAGACACCCAAGAACTGCGATTGGCATCAAAGCTGATGGTAGTGTCTTCTTTGTCGCGATGGACGGACGACAAACCGGTTATTCTCAAGGGGCAACCCTCTATGAAATGGCGGATTTGATGGTAGCTTATGGTGCGATCACCGCATACAATTTTGATGGTGGTGGTTCAACCACCATGGTCTTGCGTAATGAAAGTGATGGGTTTGATGTGGTCAATCAACCCAGTGATGGAACACCTCGTGCCGTTACCAACAGCGTTTTTTTAGCCGTTCGAGTTAACTTTGATAATCTTAATCCTTATCCTATCCCCGATTATTCCATTCGTCTGGATCGACCCACGAATCTAGCCGTAGAAGAAGGTGTCTTGTCCTTTGATGCGGTGGCAAATCGTAGCCAGTATCAGATCATGATAAACAATGAAGAGCTGCTCACAACGTCTAATCTGATTCAACTGAAGAATTATATATCGCAACCTGGAGAGTATGCGATTACGGTCATCGCTAAAGGGGATGGTATATTTTATAAGGATTCACTGATCTCAGCGACATATACCTACACATATGAAGGCGCAGTTCCCTTAAATTCACCCGATGGGTTTATCCTTTCAAGCACCAAAGTGCTCACCTGGGATGAAAATGCCCCAAACCAAAGTTATCTATTTACCGTGAACGGGAAATCATACACGATTTATCTTAATCGTTTCAACCTTACAACCTTAAACTTAGCACCAGGTACATATGATATTGAGGTGATAGCATTAGGAGATGGTTTCATCACAGACGATTCAGAAGCCGCCATCTTTACGTATCGTGTCTATTCTCTTCAAGAACAATACATCAAAGATTCATTAAGAATATTCCTTGAACTCTTGTATCTCAGTAAAAAGTAAAATTTCCTGACAATAGGATTGAAATGTAAGCGTATACGTAGTATAATACTTATATAGACAAGCAATATAACAAGAAAAATGGAGGACATATGAAAAAAATCGCTTTACTCATCACGATGATCGGATTTATGTTCATGGTTGTTGCCTGTGGAAATGGGGAAGATCCCATTGATACAGTCATCCCTGATCCAGTAGCCCCTACCATCGTTGAACGCTCTGGTGTAACCAAGACATTTGTTCAAGGTTCCACAGCACCTGACTTTAAAACCTATGTGACCATCACCGATGCTGATACAGGCAACGTGACAGTGACAGATACCATGGTCAATGCTACTGCATTGGATATGACAACTCCTGGCACTTATAGTGTTATCTTTAATTATACAGGTGGAAATGGATTATCCGCTTCATTAACCATCACGATCACGATTACTGCTGCAGATGCACCAGTCATCGCTGAAGTACCTGGCATCATTAAAGAATACGAAGAAGGAGATACAGCACCTGATTTTACAGCGCTTGTAACGATTACAGACCCCATTGATGGTGTTATCGCTGTCACACCTTCGATGGTTGATGTCTCTAAAGTGAACATGAATGTTGTCGGTACGTTTAGAGTCACATACTCCTATACAAGTACAAGTGGAAAAACGACAACGTTTGACATCGTTTTTAGAATCAATGAAAAAGTCATCGAGTTTGGTAACTGTGATCCTAATTTCCCTGAAGGTCAAGTCAACCTTGATTTAGAAGGCAGAAAAGTCACCTTAGGCACATGGATGAGAAACTTCCTTGATCCATTCTGGCTAACAGCAAAACCATCTGAACTCAACACGATGAAAAAGACATGTATTACTCGTGCAAATACAGAACATAACACAACCCTCGGTTGGTATGCGTATGATAACGCACTCAATCATACCAATGAAATCATTCAACAATATTTGGCAGGTGATTTCAAAGCGGATTGGTACAATATTAACTCACATAACTTAGGTAAACTTGCTGAAGCAGGTGCGATTCGTCCTATTACTGAATTCATGGATTACTTACCCGATTATTACTATGATATCAACGTTCAATTTGGAACCTGGAAAGGTGAAGTTTACGGTATTTGGACCGAACGTATCAATGTCAATATGGGCATTTACGTCAATCTTGATTTAATTGAAGAATATGGCCAAGTCAACCCCGCTGAATTATGGAATGATGGCGAATGGAATTGGCAAGCTCTCCTAGACATTTCTTCAGCCATCAAAGAAAATGCACCCACGAACGTGGAAGTCTTTGGTATCAATAGTTATGACCTAGGATCTTATCTTATTGGATCCAATGGTGGAAAAACCATTGATCCTGCAACAGATACCTTCGCATTAAATGATGCAAGAGCCATCAATGCCCTCGAATTTGGTCAAGAACTCGCAGAACGTGGTTATGTTTGGACCTCTGAAGATGGAACAGATACTTCTACACGTGCGAAATTCACGTCAGGTGAACTCGTGTTCTACTTTGGTTCTGACTGGATTTCAGGTGACCCATCCATCCTTAAACCAGGTGAAGCCGTTAAATTCACTTTAGGTATGGTTCCATTCCCTGTTGGACCTGATGTCACTGATATCGACACTGAATATCGCTTACCCATTACTGTTGGTAACCTCTGGGTTATGCGCAGTGACTTAGATGATACAATGGCTGAAAAAGTCTTCCAATACTTTATTAACACCGTACCTTGGGGTGATGACGATGAACAAGACTTACGCTATACTGAAACGATGAGAGATCATATGGATGATCGTACATCCTTAGAGGCTTATGTCAGTGCGTCACGCTTAGGATATTTTGAAAAGACATTCCTCTATGGCGTTGTCTGGGCACTTCCCAATTCAGGATCCTCAGGTATCGGTAATGTCTATGGTGAAATCATCAATACAGCAGGTGCTTCTGCAACCGCGATTATTGAAGCTGCTTTACCATCCATTCAAGCACAAATTGATCAAGTATTAGGTAAAGATCAAGAATAAAAAAACACGACAAAAGGGCGTTACCAACGCCCTTTTTTTTGTGAAAAAAAAGCCTCGTTTGAGGCTAGAAATTCATAAGAACTATCATGATGGTATAACTGGCAACAAGCGAGAAGAAGTTAGCCACAAGTGCATAAAGCATCGCTCGTTTTCTCGATTTTTCAGTGAGATAAAACCGAAAAATAATGAGTTCAGTTAAGAAAATCATAATCTCACCAATGATGAGGACGAATAACTCACCAAAAATGGGGAAGACGTAGTATTTCGCAGCGAACATGAATCCTGTTAAGATCACTTGGGTAAATAAGTTGACATAGGTGACGAGAAGATAACTCTTTTTCGTCATATACCCAAAGACGAACAACACCACGATTTCAATGAAAATCGTGCCAATAATCCGTGTCGCGAGCTCAATGCTCATCGTTTGTACGGGGAGAACTTCACGTATTTTGCCTACACTGAGTTGTGACATATCCTGATCAACAGCGGTCACATCATACGTAATTTTACTATTGAACAGAGAGGTTTCAATCACTTTGGATGTCAAATAATTCCCATCATTGAATACAAGCATAATTTTTAGTTGTTCTGGTGGGTTATATGAGTAAATAAAATAGTTTTCTTCAGGGTTTTGTTGCCAAACACCCCAAGGTAATACGAGATTCGCTGAAACGTAGCCCTCATCTTCAAAGGTGTATAGCATTTCAGGATAATCTGGATATTCACTTTCAATATAAGGTCTCATCTCATCGATTTCTGCTTGATTAGGAAGATCTCCTTCCATCAGTAATTCGATGTGATAAGGCTTTTTCGCTCCGATAATTTCTACATCAAGGGATCGCTTTGGACCGAAATCTGCACGCGCCTGCACCATCGGGAATAAGACAGTTAGAAATATGAGCAGGAGCAGAATAGATAACTTTTTCATAGGATAACCTCACTATCTATTGTTATCTTTATGATAACATGAAAAAGAAGTTTTTATGAATGTTTTTTCGTTGTATAATAAAAATAGAGGTGATGACAGTGCTCATAAATCAAGTCTTAATTCATGTGAAAAGAAATCCTGTTGAAAATGCGAAAGGAACTGTGATCATTACGCATGGTATCGCAGAACATTCAGGACGTTATGAAGAAATCACAGGTAAGTTAAACGAAGCATCATATTCCGTGGTTAGATATGACATCCGTGGTCATGGAATGAGCCAAGGGAAAAGAGGGGCTTTGAAGAGTTATCATCAAGTGATTGATGATTTACATGAAATTGTTTTGGAGGAAAAGAAGCAGCAGCCCAAAAAACTCTTTTTAATCGGTCATAGTATGGGTGGACTTATCGTTGACCTTTATGGTGTGAAATATCATGATGTCGATGGTATTATTTCATCTGCAGGACCCAGCAACTTCATTAATGATGTCTTACCCTTCCGATTTATTGGTTATAAGTGGTTAGGTTTTTTGAGTAAGAAAACCAATTTTGCAGATGACCAATTGTCAAGAATCAAGGAAGTTGAAGATGCATATATCAACGACCCTCTTAATCTAAAGAAATTTCATTTTTCTCTAGCAGGCAACATGTTTGTCGGAGGTGTACGCTATTTGAATAAACATATCCAGGATTTTCAGACCCCTGTTTTACTCATTCATGGTGAAGCGGATAAGATTGTCCCTGTTGAGTTTTCCAAACGCTTGATGGGTCTACTCAAGATTGAAGATAAGACATTGATTACTTATCCCGATGCGTATCATGAAATTTTCAATGATTTAGATCGCGAAAAGACATTTGCTGATGTGATTCATTGGCTTGATCAGAGGGCAGTTGCATGATGAAAATCGCTTGGATTGGAACAGGAGTTATGGGTAAACCCATGGCTTTACATTTAGCAGATGCAGGATATGATGTGACCTGTTACAATCGTACACACACCAAAGCCTTAGCATTAGAACCGAGAGCGAAAGCAACTCAAAATATTCAAGACTGTGTCAAAAATGCGGATGTGATCTTTTCTATTGTTGGATATCCCAGCGATGTGAGAGATACATATAATGAAGTGTTTAAACACGCCAAAAAAGGTGCGATTTTAGTCGATATGACGACCTCATCGCCAACACTTGCGATCGAATTAGAAAAAGAAGCGAATATTCAAGGATTTGTGATGCTAGATGCCCCAGTGACTGGCGGTGATTTAGGCGCGATTAATGCAACCCTCTCCATTATGGTGGGTGGCGACGAAAAAGCGTTTAACACGATTACACCTCTATTAGAAAGAATGGGGAAAACCATCACATATATGGGTAAACCTGGCGCTGGTCAGCACGCCAAATTAGCTAATCAAACCGCAATTGCTGGGGCGATTGCTGGTGTTGCAGAAGCGATGATGTATGCAAAAGATAAAGATCTTGATCCATTCTTGATGCTTAAGGTCATCACTGGAGGTTCAGCTTCATCATGGCAAGCACAAAACAATGGTCCGAAAATGATGAAGCATGATTATGCACCAGGCTTTTTCGTCAAACATTATCTAAAAGATTTACGTCTTGTTCTAGAAGAAAAAAAGGATCTTTCTCTTCCTGTGGTAGAACAGGTGACCAAAGCATATCAATTTTTATCTGATCACGGGTTCAACGAAGAAGGGACTCAAGCGATTATCGAGTATTATTTACGTCAGACGATGTAATGATAAGGAGGTTTGCCAATGCCGGTTTTAGTCGTTAGTTTGAAAGGACTTATGCACTGTACCAGTTGTATGACAACCATCGAAAATGCACTGTATGCTGCTGGGGCGAAACACTTTGAGTATGATCTTGCCGCAAAGGTAGGAAAAATCGTTTTTGAAAATAAGGATGCAGATGAAATCATCCTTGTGGATGCCATCAAAAAGGTCGGATACGACATTGATGTCATGGAACTGATTGAAGATTGACGCCTCAGGCGTCCTTTTCTTTATAGAGAAAAAAAACTCGCGCTAGGCGAGTTTATCGTTTATTTGACAATCAGACTATGTCCAGTCATTTCTTTAGGCTGCTTAACACCGAGTAAATCGAGCATTGTCGGTGCGATATCACATAATGAACCGGTATTCACTTCTATGCCTTTCTTTGTAATGGCGATGGGCACCAAATTGGTCGTATGTGCGGTGTGAGGATTACCGAGTTCATCTCGCATTTTTTCTGCATTCCCATGGTCAGCTAAGACAATCGCGACACCACCGATGGAAAGAATAGCTTCGACCACGTCTTTCGTGCATTGGTCCACGGTTTCGACAGCAATCTTAGCGGCTTCAATCGACCCTGTATGACCGACCATATCAGGATTAGCAAAGTTTAAGATCATCGTATCAAAGGCTTCGCTCTTGATCGCTTCTACTGCCTTATCACGGACTTCAAAAGCACTCATTTCTGGCTTTAAATCATAAGTAGGTACTTTAGGTGATTCGACTAAAATCCGGGTGCTTCCTTTAAGATCTTTTTCTGCACCTCCATCGAAGAAGAAGGTAACGTGGGCATATTTTTCTGTTTCAGCAATTCTTAATTGTTTAAGCCCAGCATTCGCAATCACTTCACCGTAGAGATTATCTAAAGTTTGTAGTTCATACGCGAGAGGTCCCTTGACGGATTCGTTGTAATGCATCATAGAAACGAAGAAGATGTCTTTCACGGTGTGCTTAAGATCAAATGTTGCTTTTCCTGGTGTAGTATATAACTTCGTTGCTTCAGGATTTGAGAATGCAGTTGCAATACGAATGGCTCTATCAGGTCTGAAATTAGCGAAGATGATGGCATCATGATCTTTAATCAAACCTTCTTTATTGACCAAGAAAGGAACGATAAATTCATCGGTCACACCCGCATCATACGATGCTTGAATGCCTTCGAGAGCACCTTGGAGTTTTCCTGTGCCTAATGTCATATTGTCATAAGCCTTTTGAAGGCGATCCCAGTTGTTATCACGATCCATGGCATAATAACGTCCTGAGACAGTAGCGACTTGCATACCATGATCCATTAAATCCTTCAAATATCCATAACCTGATGTTTGTGGGGTATCTCTTCCATCCATAAATGCATGAAGATAGGGAGTGACTCCTTGTGAAACAGCTAAATCATGAAGGGCTTGGATATGCGTGGGATAAGAATGAACGCCTCCATCAGAGACGAGACCAAAAATGTGTAATTTAGAATGATGTTTCTTCGTATAGGCAATGGCATCAAGAAATGCTTTATTCTTGAAAAATGAGCCATCTTTAATCGCCACGTTAATTCGGGTGAGCGATTGATAAACGACTCGTCCTGCCCCTAAATTTAAGTGACCGACTTCACTATTCCCCATTTGACCATCGGGTAATCCAACGTATTCACCACTCGCTTGTAGTACATTGGTGGGGTATTCTTTAAATAACCGATCAAGAAAAGGCTTTTTTGCAAGAGAGACTGAATTGCTTGGGCTAGCTGGTGCAAGTCCGTAGCCATCCATAATAATTAATCCAACAAATTTTTTCATATAGACTCCTTAACGTATAGTATCCTCTCTTATTATAATCGAAAATCAAGCATTCGCTTGTATCAACGCAAAAAAAACGTTTTCAATTTGAGCAGAAGGAGTATCTATTGATATTATAAAAAAGCATGTTATAATGAAAGTGTAAATGAATACTTCGGGGCACCGTGTAATTCGGGACCGGCGGTATAGTCCGCGAGCCTTCGGGCAGACCTTGTGTGATTCAAGGACCGACAGTAAAGTCTGGATGGAAGAAGTGAAAGGTCAATTTTTGACGTTCTTTTGTCGCCGAAGTCATTTTGGCGATTTTTTATTTCATAAAGGAGGAATTACCCATGTTTGATTTTATTCAAACGAATCAGAATGCTTTTAAGGTGGTTTTGTTGGTTGTGTTTTCTATTTCGCTTGTGATCCTTTCGATTCTTGCGTATAAATACGAAAGCCGATCTAAAGGTAATGGTGAGAAGATAAAGAAGATGGTAACCTTGTCCATTCTAGCAGCAATTTCGGTCGTGCTTTATCTCTTCATAAAATTCCCAATGAATTTACTATTACCTTTTATTCCCGGATTTTTAGATGTTCAATTTTCTAATTTACCCGTTTATATTGGGGGATTCATGTTCGGACCCATCAGTGGAACGATAATTACGATTATTCGCCTTTTAGTTAAACTACCCAGTTCAACAACCGCTGGAGTAGGTGAGTTGGCAGATTTCCTCATTGGGTTTTCAACCGTACTTATTTCTTCGATGATCTATCATCACCATAAGACAAAAAAGGGTGCAATCATTGCTTTATTCTCCATCGTGATAAGCTGGACGGTGACCGCGATTATCATCAACTGGTCATTCATTCTAGCGTTTTACATGCATTTATATGGGTTTGATGCGATTTTTGGAATGTTAACAACCATCCCTGGGATCACTCCAGATAATTACATGGGATATTACGTTTTGTTTGCTGTGATTCCATTTAATCTCATCCTATCGAGCTTAGTGAGCTTACTTACGTTTGTCATCTATAAACGTTTATCCATCATTTACCGCGATATCCATATTAACAAAGGTTAGGATTCCCCGTTTCATCACTCGTTCATGTTATAATGAAAGAGGAGGATTTTTATGTCACTTAAACATGAGTTTTCTAAACCCATTGATAAGCAAGATCTCATGCCCGTTCTCCGATCGGGCTTTTTTATGTCTTTTACGGGTGGTTTGATTCTAGGATTGGTTCATTTCATCTTTACATATTACTTTAGTTTTTCGATTATTTGGTTACTCCTCTTAGTGCTTTCTCACCTTATGGCAACCCGAATAAGAAGTTCTTACCAAAACTATCACATTTTGTTTTCATTGATCAGTATTGTTTTCTTTCTCTTCGCTTATTATCTCATGAATGTAACAATGACTGCAGGTGTTTACATCATCTTGAATTTAGTTAGTATCGATGTATTTTTACCCATCCTGAATCCATTCCCATACTTCACATTTCTTTTACCGATCAGTGCTTATTTTTTCACAGTCAACAACATCCTGCAGATTGTTTTCTTTATCATTGGGATTGTTTATGCTTATCGATATAGCAGGTAAACGTTTTTATAGTTATTTTTCTACCCTAAACCCAAAAAATCATATATAATATGGTTGGTTAAACTAACAGGCAAAAATTAAATAAAGGAGTGAAATTATGCCATTTATTAGCGATATTTATGCACGCGAAGTGCTAGACTCAAGAGGTAATCCTACCGTTGAAGTCGAAGTTTACACCGATTCAGGTGCGTTTGGACGCGCGATTGTTCCCTCTGGAGCATCCACAGGAGAACACGAAGCCGTTGAACTTAGAGACGGCGATAAGAAGCGTTATCTAGGTAAAGGTGTTTTAAATGCTGTACACAATGTCAATGAAGTCATTGCACCAGAACTTATTGGTACCGATGTAACCAATCAAGTCGCCATTGACAAATTAATGATCGAACTCGATGGTACGAAGAACAAATCAAAATTAGGGGCAAATGCGATTTTAGGTGTCTCTATGGCTTGCGCAAGAGCAGCTGCAGATTTCTTAGGTGTTGAACTTTATCAATATCTTGGTGGTTTCAATACCAAACAACTTCCTGTTCCTATGATGAACATCATCAATGGTGGATCACATGCGGACAACAACGTGGATTTCCAAGAATTCATGATTCTCCCTGTCGGAGCGAAATCATTCAAAGAAGCGATTCGTATGGGCGCTGAAGTCTTCCACAATTTAAAGAGCGTTTTAAAGAAAAAGGGTTATAACACTGGTGTTGGTGATGAAGGCGGATTTGCACCTAACTTAGGTTCAAACGAAGAAGCACTTCAAGTCATTATTGAAGCGATTGAAAAAGCAGGTTATGTTCCTGGAAAAGACATTTTCTTAGGTATGGACGTTGCATCTTCTGAATTCTTCAACAAAGAAACTAAGACCTATGTGCTTGCCGGTGAAGGTGGTAAAGAATTCACTTCTAAAGAACTAGCACACTTCTATGAAGGTCTAATCGCGAAATACCCCATCATCTCCATCGAAGATGGTCTTGATGAAAATGACTGGGAAGGTTGGCAATATCTTTCTAAACTTCTTGGTGGTAAGATTCAGCTCGTGGGTGATGACTTATTTGTCACGAACACTGAAAAACTTGCTTTCGGTATTGAACGTGGCATTGCAAACTCCATTTTGATTAAAGTCAACCAAATTGGGACACTTACCGAAACCTTTGATGCGATTGAAATGGCAAAACGTGCAGGTTATACAGCAGTTGTTTCTCACCGTTCAGGTGAAACCGAAGATACAACGATTGCCGATATCGCTGTGGCAACCAATGCAGGTCAAATCAAGACAGGTTCTGCATCAAGAACTGACCGTATTGCTAAGTACAATCAATTGCTTCGTATCGAAGATCAACTTGCAGGTACAGCACAATATCTTGGTTTAAAATCTTTTTACAACTTAAAGAAATAAACGAATAAAAAAAACCCGATCAAGCGATCGGGTTTTTTTCTTAGATGAGGAAGAGAAATA
>JBBIMC010000023.1:0-12430 GCA_037444605.1 Mycoplasmatota bacterium
ACATGCGGGTTTGAGATTCTTTTGGCCATTGACTTTAACAGAACAAACACGGCAATTACCTTCTTCATGAATCTTTTCATAGTAACAAAGACGAGGAATATAAATGCCTTGATCCTCTGCTGCTTGTAAAATCGTTTTATCAGATGTAGTTTCTACGGGTTGACCATTGATGGTCAAATGGATCACTTTATTCATAGTCTGTTCTCCTGATGAATGGCAACGCTTGATATAGCACCCACGGGACATGCTTTTTTACATGCACCACAACGGATACATAAATCAAGATCAATGATATGTTTTTGTCTAGGCCAACCTGTAATGGCGTTGGTGGGACAGTTTTTCGCACATTTTGTACATCCAACACAAGCGTCATCAATCACGAAGTGAGTGAGTTCACGACATACACCAGCTGGACATGCTTTATCAACCACATGCGCGATATACTCATGTCTAAAATGCTTTAATGTTGATAAGACGGGGTTAGGCGCTGTTTGACCGAGCCCACAAAGTGACGTCTCTTTAATCATGTTGGCGAGTCTTTCGAGCTCATCGATATCTTTCATCGTACCCAAGCCTTCGCAGATACGATCAAGGATCGCCTTCATTTGACGTGTCCCTTCGCGACATGGTGTACACTTACCACAGGATTCATCCACGGTAAAATCAAGATAGAAACGTGCCACATCCACCATACAGTTGTCTTCATCCATGATGATCATCCCACCGGATCCCATCATCGATCCCAAAGCTGTTAGGTTTTCAAAATCAATGGGTGTATCTAAATCTTTTTCTGTAATACATCCTCCGGATGGTCCACCGGTTTGAATGGCTTTGAACTTACGTTTATTGGGTATACCTCCGCCAATATCAAAGACGATTTCCCTAAGGGTGGTTCCCATGGGGACTTCAACGAGACCTGTATTGACGATTTTCCCACCTAGCGCAAAGACTTTTGTGCCACTTGATTTTTCTGTACCAATCGATTTAAACCAATCAGCACCTTTCAAAAAGATGACGGGAACATTGGCAAATGTTTCCACATTATTGACATTCGTTGGTTTTCCCCAAAGCCCTTTAACCGCAGGGAATGGAGGTTTTAATCGTGGCATTCCACGATATCCTTCGATGGATGCGATGAGTGCAGTTTCTTCACCACAGACAAAGGCTCCTGCTCCAAGACGGATATCGATATCAAAACTAAAATCAGTACCAAAGAGATTCTGACCTAGAAGTTGATAGTCTCTAGCTTGTTTAATGGCGATATTGAGTCTTTCAACCGCCACAGGATACTCAGCACGAACATAAATGTATCCTTGATTCGCACCAATAGCATAACCACAGATGGCCATCGCTTCTAAGACAGAGTGAGGATCACCTTCTAGAACTGCACGGTCCATAAAGGCGCCTGGATCCCCTTCATCCGCGTTACAGATCACATATTTTTGATCAGAGACAGAATTTCTTGCAAACTGCCATTTCTTACCTGTGGAGAATCCTCCACCACCACGACCACGTAAACCAGATTTAATCATCTCATCAATGACTTCTTGAGGTGTCATGGTTGTCAACACTTTACCTAGTGCCATGTAACCGTCTTTCGCGATGTATTCATCGATGACCATAGGATTGATATTGCCACAATTTCTTAAGGCAATACGACGTTGTTTTGCATAGAACTTGAGTTGCCCCATGTTCTTGATTTTTTTCTTATCAATGGGATCTTTCACCAAAAGACGTTCGACGGGACGACCTTTGAGTAAATGCTCTTCACAGATCTCCTTGACATCATCAACGGTCACGTGAGTGTAAAAAGTTTCTTCAGGATAAACGACAACCACTGGACCTTTTTCACATAACCCAAAGCATCCCGTTAAAACGAGCCCGACTTCTTCGGTCATTTCTAGCGTATGCAATACTTCTTCAAAACGATGTTTGATCTCTTTGGAATGAGAGCTCATACACCCTGTGCCACCACAGATCAGTACTTGACTTCTTTCTAACATGTGTTTGGCCTATCCTTTCCGTGATGTGAGTAAATATTTTGTGATGGGTTGATGATTGATGAGGTGCGTTTCGATAATCTCTTTGATCATGGCTTCAGTGATTTGACAATAAACAAAGGATTGTCCTTCTTCATCAATGATTTCTGCCATGGGTTCGTATGCGCACTCTCCCATGCATCCCACTTGGGTTACCATCACGTGAGATAAGTTGTATTCTTTGATGGCTTTTAAAAAGTTTTGCAAAACATCTTTTGCTCCGGAAGCAATTCCACAGGTTCCCATACCGACTTGAATGCGGAATCCTCCTGATTGATAACGGACATTCATTTTCTTTAGAGCTTCATCTCTAAGTTTTTGTAAATCTGCTAATGATTTCATAATCTACCTCGCACTATGTCAATTTCTTGATTAATATATTGAATTAAACCTTGCATCACTTCATGATCCATCAGTGTGTCTTGAAACATTGCTCTAATAGCATCCAAATCAAAGTGATAGTCTTTTTGGGCTTTCATATAATGAAAATCTAGGTGGTTCACTTGTGGGTTGATCGCAATCATCATGATCATTTCACCGAGGTTACCAATCTCTGGCATATCGATATGATGATGATTGAAACATACATTGAGTTCGGTTCCTTGATGAAGGGTTGACTTTATGGAGAAATCCCCTTCTGTTTGCTCAGCAAGCATTTTGATCAACGATAGTCCCATACCCACTTTTCGCGTTTTCCGTGTGGTGTAAAATGGTGACATGGCTTTGGCGACATTTTCTTCACTCATCCCAGATCCATCGTCTTTGATCATAAGACATAACTGATGGTTTTCTATGAGTTCTATTCGAATATGATCCGCTTTAGCTTCAATCGAATTTTGAACTAAATCGAGTATGTAGAGCGCTAAATTATCCATGTTTAACTCGCTGAAATAATGCATCAATGGTTAATTCTTCAAGCTCGATCACATTGTGTGACCCACGTTCTGCAATATCAGTGAGTTGATGCGCATCTGAATTGTATAAGATAAACATGTCTTCTACCTGATGGGTGATCGCCCAATCCGGTTTAGCCCGTGAACTGAGTTCAATCGCATCAAGTCGTATTTTTTTCATGAAAGATACACCACTATATCTTTGGCGGTCCACATGCGCATACACCATCAAATGATCATACGGTATTAGTAAGGTGATGAGCTCATCAAGCGAAAGATCGAGCGGTTTTATGAGATCATAGGGATAATGAAGGATAGGTTCATCGTTGATATCAGTCATCCACTGACCTTGATCGGTGGTGATCAACGAAGGACGTTTTTTTTGTGTATTTTCAAGGATTTGATCAAATGCCATCGCATCCTCCATCTTCTTAAAATAACAAAGGACGTGGAAATCTTCTTTGACATGAACTTCAACCCCAGGAACAAACAGAAAATCATAGGAATTTGCAATTTCAGCGATGATCGGTAATTGTTTTAATGAGTTATGGTCCGTGACAGCGATGATATCCAATTTCTTAATCTGTGTCATATTTAAAATATTATTCGGTGTCATCAAGACGTCGCCATCAGGGGATAAAACGGAATGTATATGTAAATCATAATAGTATTTCATAACAAACCTCGCTGATAAAGATCGATCACTACTTCATGGGTCTTTAATGAGGTTTTTAATAGACAGATGTTCTCTTCATTCGCTTTTTGAATCATCATCGGTGAAATTACTTTATTTTCACAGATAATCACTAAAGGTAGATCAATCATCATAGCGAGTGCAACCGTATTCTCGTGAGCGATGATCGTGATCAATGCATTGGATGGTTCAGCACTTTTGATGGCTTGCGATAAAAGGTCTGTTGCATAACATCCTTGAAACGGTTGGTGAACTGTTTTTTCATCAGTCATTAATTGATAATGCTCTGAGAGCATGCTAGTGATCATCATGCACTTCACCTCGAAAAAACGCCATATGAACATGTGTGCCAAAGCGATCTGAATGCACTTTTAACACATCGGCAAGTCTT
The DNA here is from genome assembly GCA_037444605.1 of Mycoplasmatota bacterium. Classification (GTDB taxonomy): domain Bacteria; phylum Bacillota_I; class Bacilli_A; order Acholeplasmatales; family Acholeplasmataceae; genus Peloplasma. The sequence goes on from JBBIMC010000023.1 coordinate 4,018, forward strand.
TTCATATTAGGTAATCCCATCCCAGCACCAAATCCATTCATATGATCGATCTCATTGGCTGTGGAATAACCCTCTTTCATGGCCAATTCTAAATCGGATATCCCTGGCCCATCATCGTAGAAATCGAGGTAAAAGGATGTGTCATCAAACTGAAAGGTTGCATAGCCGCCGACAGAATGAATCACCACGTTGATTTCTGCTTCATAAGAGGCTGCACAGATCCGTTTCATTAAACGGCTTGGAATCAACATGTCTTTAAGTTGGTGTTTGATATCGGATGAAGCTCGTCCTGCTAAATCAAAGTTACGAGCGATGATTTGATATTCTTTTACCATTGTTGGTGATAAACGATGCCCTTAATCCCATCTTGATACATCAAGCCACTGACATTGAACATCGTGTAATCTGTCGATAACAACATGACGCCTAATGATTTGGCGAGTTCAATAACCTTAAGCGAGGGGATTTTACCTCGAACAAGCAAAACAACATCGACATCAAGCATTTCTGCTGTACGAATCGATTGGTTGGTCGTTAGACCTGTAATCAGTATGGTTTCTTGAAGAATTCGATCGTCTTCGACTGAATTCATAATAACAAGTGCATCACTCATGAGATCCGAACAAAAGCCATAATGAATCTCTTTATCACGAAAATCTTCTTGATTGTAGACTTTACATTGGTATTTTTGAATGAGTTCACTTAGTTTCATGGATAGCCTCTTTTAATTCTTTAAGAATCTGTTTTGCCTTTTGGACATTACTATTGCCGTATATATGATCATCAATGGAAAAGACAGGTGCCAAACCACACGCACCGATACAACGGGTTGCACAGAGTGTGACTTCACCATCTTTGGTTGTTTCCCCGGCTTTAATCTTGAGTTCATCCTGGAGTGTTTCCATGATGTTTTGTGAACCTCTAACATAACATGCCGTTCCCAAACAAACGCCAATCACTCGCTTCCCTTTAGGAGTTACTGAGAAGTTGCCATAAAAAGTGACAACCCCGTTAACTTTCGCGATACTTTCATTAAGTTCTTTGGCGATGATTTTTTGAATGTTTAAAGGGATATGCCCAAAAATGTGCTGAGCATCGTGTAATGTAGGCATGAGAGGTCCAGGAAGTTTCTTATTTTTTTCAAGCTGCGTGTAAAAAAGAGCAAGCTTTTCACTGGTAACATGAGTGTTCGTATTCATATGTTCTCCTATAATAAAGCATCGATTAATTCACTTATATTATAACACCCAAAGACTTAATATGTGTGTGTTGTCAAGCATTTTACATTGCTAAAAATCATGATAACGTTTTCTAATTTGGACGAAAAGTTAAATATGTTTTTAATCTTAACAATGCGAAAAAAAACACCTCCGAAAAGATGTTTCTTGTTTGTTAGATGAGATTAAAACCATTTTTTATGTTTGAAGAAAAAGACCATGAAAATGATGATGGAAAGACAGATTAAAGCAAAGCCCAAAACCGCATACCGATATTCTAAGATGCCAAAATGGACAAAATTCATGCCGAAGAACCCCGTAAGAAATGATAAGGGAATGAATATGGCTGAAAACAACGTGAGGGTTGCCATAATTTTATTCAGCTTTGTCGACTGGTTGTTCGTATCTAAATCGAGCAGGTTTCTCACCTGTTCTCTTGACTGATTGATACGGTTATCGAGTCGTTGCAAGTGGTCCATCAAATCATCAAAAAAAGCCTTATTATCATTCTTGAAAAGATCGTTACGACGATTCATGGCTTTGTCGAGAGATTCATAGGTCGGCGTCACATGGCTTTTCAATTTGAGCATCGTTTTACGAATCAAATAGAATTCATCTTGTTTAATATTCTTTTGATCGATAATGTGATCCTCGAATCGATTAATCTGTTCATCCAAAATATCATAAATATCGAGATGATTATCGGTAATGATATCTAAGATTTGATAGAGCAAATAATCCACTGAGCGTTCTCTTAAATCTTTATGCTCTTTGAAAAGCTGCTCTAATGGATTCAAATAGATCGGCTTCGTTTCATGAAAAGTAATAATCGTATTCTCATACATCAGAAGACTCATGTACTGATCGATGACTTCCCCTTGATCTAAGAATTCTAAATTAAACACACAAAAGACATAGGCATCACGAATATCAATCTTTGTCCGTTGGTTAACATTGAAGACGTCTTCTAAGATAAGAGGATCGATGGGATAGTATTTTTTTATGCTCTCAATGATCCCAATATCGGAGAGCCCAATGACTTGAATATAGTGTTTTAAAGAGGAATCCCCTTCAAATGAATTCGAGATTTCAAGCACTTTGTCATTGTAGGCATAATGGATAATGGTCGTGGGAACTTGGTGATGTTCACCTGTATAAATCATTGATTTTGGTTTAACATAATCAGAGAGTTTCATTTTAAAATCTCCTTATAAAATGATGTATGAAATGCCAGGATTGTTTCTCTTGTATTCAGGATCCTTTTTAAGTAAATGCTGGTAGGCCTTAATCAGTTGATCATAACCAAACAATGAGCCGAACGCTTCACCTGGAATATAGGCTTTAATCTCTTGTTTTGAGACTTTATCTTCCAATGCTTGACGGACCATGTCTTTGATGACACCACCTACACCCGTTGAACCGTAACCATGAACAATTTTGATGATGGGTTCTTTTTCATATTTAAGGATCACATCAAGTCGTTGTCTTGCTAAGGCTTGGGTGGGCATGTCAATCTTGATATTGTACGATTTCATTTTAATTTTGCAGCATTCTTACTCACCGTAATCTCGGGAATACTCGATACCAATTTTGAGAAACGGGTGAACCCCAGTTCTTGGTAACTGAAATCTGGATGGCGTTTTTCTAATTCCTGTTTGATTTTGGTGAGCATCATTTCTTTACTCTTATTTTGTGCGATAATTTCAATGATTTCTTGCATGATATCATGTTTTTGAACCTTGGATTCCAAGGTGACAAAGGTCGTCGTTTTTTCTTGGCTAATAAATACTCCATTGATGGTTGACACTAAACTTGAGAGTGTCTTATGCCCATAACGACGTGCATCAAAGTCTGAGAAACGGTTGACTAAAATATCCCCTAAGCGAGATAGTTGGATCTTGTTATCGACCCCATTTTCGATAATGATGTTTTTGATCAATAGGACAATCTCACTATAATCATCTTTAGTTTGGGGTTTTTTGGGAGTTTGTTCTTCTTCCTCATCATCTTCATCGTTTAAATATTCAAAATACTTAAACTCATTGCACGCTGAACGAAAAGCTTGGGTTGTGGTCTTGTTGCTGCCAACCCCGATGACGTGCATGCCACCCTCTCTTAATTTCATCGCGAGCGGTGTGAAATCACTATCGGATGTGACGAGAAAGAAAGCATTCACCTTCTCTTGATACATCATTTCTTGGGCATCTAAAGCCATTGCCATATCTGCGGCATTCTTACCAATCGCAACATTATATTGATGCACGGGTTTAATCGCGTGATCTTGAGCTGTACGATGCCATTCTTTAGGTAGATTATTGATATCGCCATAAAAGCGTGCGATGACAATTTTACCGTATTTTGCAATTTCATTCATCACGAGTTTGATGTATTTATGTGACACATTCTCCGAATCGATAAGAAGTGCGATTTTATACTCTGATTTATCCATATAACCTCCTGGTGTTGTTATCTTTCTCTATTATACTCTTTTTATGCCTAAAATACGAGACCAAGTCAGCACCTAAACCCGAATAAAAAAAGATACTTCTATGATAAGAAGTACCATTTTCTAACGACATGGAGGCCTCAAACGGATTTGAACCGATGATCAGGCAGTTGCAGTGCCTTGCCTTACCACTTGGCTATGAGGCCGTTACATGCTATATCATTATATCGTTATTAAAGTCGAAAAGTCAATAGATTTCCCTAGGATTTTTTGAGTCTATCCAACCATAGGGGAAGTGATTCAGAGATGAGTTCGAAGGTTTCTTCGTAGCGTCCGCTATAATAGGGATCGGGAACATCCTGTCCTTGAGTGCTTTGATCTATATCTCTAAAGAGATATATTTTATGATGGTGTCTTTCAGTCATCTGTTTTAGATCACTAACATTCTCATGATCCATGCCAATTATGACATCAAAAGCATCGAAATCGCTCTTAGTCATTTGTTTTGCGCGTTTGCCGACAAGTGATGCCCCTTCTCTTAATAAAATCGCTTGTGTACGAGGATGAGGAGGTTGACCAATTTCATACGTGGATGTTGCTCTTGATTCAACATGGATGTATTCATCTAACCCTTGATCCTTAATCATCTTTCTAAACAATCCCTCTGCCATAGGGGAGCGACATATATTTCCTAAGCAGACAAATAACACTTTTACCATAAGTTTCCTCCAGCGTAAAATTATTATAACACAAAGATGGGGGATTATGTGATTTTAGCACTTATTAGTTGACAGTGCTAATTTTCTATTTTATAATAGGATTGGCAATCAGTTACATAGACTGCCAAAGGAGGATAATTATGAACTTTACTCAAATGGATGATTACAGCAAAGACCCAAAAGTCCTCGACAAGTTTGGTCGAAACATCGTTGATGCGGTCAAACAAGGAAAAATCGATCCCGTCATTGGACGTGAAGATGAAATCCGACGTGTCATCAAAATACTCTCAAGAAAAACAAAAAACAATCCTGTATTAATTGGAGAACCCGGTGTTGGTAAAACCGCAATCGTCGAAGGATTAGCACGTCGAATCGTGGATAAAGATGTGCCTTTAGGACTCCAAAATAAAATCATTTATGAGCTTGATCTCGCTGCACTTGTTGCTGGTGCGAAATTTCGTGGTGAATTTGAAGAAAGACTTAAAGCGGTTTTAAACAAAATAAAAGAATCTAACGGTGAAATTATTTTGTTTATTGATGAACTCCATACAATCGTAGGTGCTGGTCGAGCTGATGGTGCAATGGATGCATCCAATATGCTTAAACCCATGCTCGCGCGTGGTGAATTGCACTGCGTCGGCGCGACCACTTTAAATGAATACCGCAAATACATTGAAAAAGATTCAGCATTAGAACGTCGCTTTCAAAAAGTCATGATTGATGAACCTACAGTGACAGATACTGTAAGTATTTTACGTGGCCTAAAATCACGTTTTGAAGCCCATCATGGTGTCCATATTTCTGACCCAGCGATTATTGCTGCTGCAACCCTATCAAACCGTTATATTTCTGACCGCTTCTTACCGGATAAAGCGATTGACTTGATCGACGAAGCATGTGCTTCGATTCGTATGGAAATTGACTCGATGCCCGTCGAACTTGACAACGTCTTACGCCGTTTGATGCAGCTAGAAATTGAAAAGACAGCACTAGATAAAGAAACGGATCCCATTTCTAAAGATCGTTTGGCTAAATTAAAGGTTGAAATCACTGATCTAAAGCAACAAGAAAAGCATTTACGTAGCCAATGGGATGAAGAAAAAGAACAGATTAATGCGATAAAAAAGAAAAAGAGTCAACTCGAAGTTTTAAGAAATGACTTGCAAAATGCATTTAATGACAGCAATTACCAAAAAGCAGCTGAATTGCAATATTCAAAAATTCCTGCACTCGAAAAGGAAATCAACGATCTTACGTTGGAGAACCAACAAGAGGGTCGACTGATTACTGAAGTTGTCACCGAGGAATCCATTGCAGAAATCGTCTCTAAATGGACCCAAATCCCCATCTCAAAATTAATGAGTGGGGATAAAGAAAAACTATTACATCTTGAAGAAACATTGAAAAAACGAGTGATTGGTCAAGATCACGCACTTAGACTCATCACAGATGCCATTATCAGACAACGTGCAGGCATCAAGGATGAGAATCGTCCGATTGGCTCATTCTTCTTCTTAGGTCCTACTGGGGTTGGAAAAACAGAGGTCGCTCGATCGCTCGCTGAAGCTCTTTTTGATAGTGAACATCAAATGGTTCGCATTGACATGAGCGAATATATGGAATCCTTCAGTGTATCTCGATTGATCGGATCTCCTCCTGGATATGTCGGTTATGATGAAGGTGGTCAACTGACTGAAGCTGTGAGACGTAAACCTTATTCGATCATTCTTTTTGATGAGGTGGAGAAAGCTCATCCTGAAGTTTTCAATATTTTATTGCAGATTTTAGAAGATGGTCGACTCACGGATAACCAAGGAAGAACGGTTGATTTCAAAAATACGATTATTATCTTAACGTCAAATATCGGTAGTGAGTTCTTGTTAAGCTATGATCCAGAAGCACAAAAACAAGTCATGAACTTGGTGAAAACGAAGTTTAAACCTGAGTTTATCAATCGTATCGATGAAATCGTCATTTTCAATGCTTTATCACTTAAAGTTCAAGTTGAAATCGCGAATAAGATGCTACATGACCTTGAAAAGCGACTTTCTGAAAAAAATCTTCATATCACTTTTGGTGAAGATGTTCAAAAATATATCATCAAACACGGCTTTAACGATGAATATGGTGCACGTCCTTTAAAACGCTACATCCAAAGACATGTGGAAACGCTGGTGGCGATGAAAATGATTGAAGGACTGATAGTCCCTAATCAAATGTATAAAATGGTTGTTAAAGACGATCAGTTAATGATTGAAAGTAGATAAAAAAAGCACCGAAAGGTGCTATTTTTTTTGCTTAAAGACAAGATCGTATAGAAAATATCCGACAACTAAGACACCAAGACCAATCAGTGAAGGTACAAGGCTTGAAATAAGTGTAGTGATCATCAATCCGACCATACCGATAATGGCAATGATGGGAATGAGGGGATAGAAGGGAATTTTATAAGGTCTTTCATGATCTGGTAGACGTTTTCTAAAGAGGAACACTGCAATAAAGATTAAGGTATTAAAGATGAGTCCACCAAAGACAACGAAGGTTAAGAGATCTCTGACGTTGAAGATCAATAAGAGGATTGCCATGATACCTGAACCGATGATGGCAAAACTTGGTGTTTGATACTTTTTATCTAGTGTTTTAAACTTTGAAAAGAATGTTCCATCTTCTGCCATTGCATAGTAGACTCTTGGGAATACCATAACTGATCCATTAAGTGCTCCAAAAATAGAGATCATGACTGCAACAAAGATCAATGTCATGCCAATATCACCAAATGTCGTCATCATCGCCAAAATAGGCAGATTAGCATCACTGCTTAATGAAGCAAGTGTACTAAATGGGATAATGCGATAAAGTGCAACAATGAAAAGGACATAAAGCAATGTCACACCCACAATCGAGAATGTTAATGCTTTTGGTAGATCGTGTTTTACATCTTTCATTTCACCTGCAACTGTGTTCAAATTTGTCCATCCTTCATATGCCCAAAGTGTCGCGACCACACCAAACCCGATCATAGGTAATACAGCAAAGAATGAGGGTGAACCTTGAGGAACAAAACTTAAGGATACCGATTCAGTTCCCATGAATAGACCAATCAATATAATGGCGATGATAGGTAGTATTTTAATAACTAAGAATACTTTTTGAATCGTAGAGCCTACTTTGACACCAAGATAGTTAACCAGTGAAAGTAAGACAATCAAAAAGGCTGCTATCAATCGGACAAGAAGTTGACTCATTGGAAACATATACGAGAGAATTTCTGCAAAAACTAAAGACAGTAAAGCAATACTTCCTGAACTGATTAGAACAAAATTCATTAAACCACTTAAAAAAGCGACCTTTTTACCATATGCCTGACGAAGATAGACATAATATCCTCCGGTCTCGGGAAACATGGTTCCAAGTTCAGCATATGTCAAACCTGAGAACAGAGTGATAATACCCCCAATAACCCATGCTAATAGGGATAAACCAAGTGCGTAGCCTACTTCCACCATAACAAGACTTGCAAAGACAAAAATACCAGAACCGATCATGATTCCAGCTAATATTGAGATTCCACCAAATAAACCAATTTCTTTCTTTAATGAGGGCATGTTCATCCATCCTTTCATCCAGTGATAAATTATCATAAAACTAAATAAATAGCGAACTATTTGCATAAAAAAAGGGGTCAACCCCTTTAAGTCAATGTGTGATAAACCAGGTTTGATGTGAAGCTTCTATCGACCATGAATCAAGATTTATGTTTTGATAGCAGGAAGCCTTTAGCCCATGGTCTTGGATTATCTTCTTCAACTCATCTTTTGTATAAGGATATAGAATGGTCGATCCTTCAGTTTCATGTTGACTAATATGTAATCTTGTTTTGAAAATAAGATGATCTTGAAAATATCGATAGTAACGGTGAAAAGTGATTCCACCTCGTTCAATCACAGGTAATTCTTCAGGTAAATCACGCAGGATTTTGTCGTAATTAAGTAGTTGAATGATCAATAGCCCATCACTTGCTAATGCTTTCG
>JBBIMC010000023.1:12526-13236 GCA_037444605.1 Mycoplasmatota bacterium
AATCCACCATATCCATGTTTATATAGGTCAACAATGGGTAATTTGATCGGGCAACTTCGATCATTTTTCCATCAAGATCAACGCCTGTTGCTTGCATATCTTGTAGATGCATAAAATGAACTAGATGACCCGTCGCACACCCTAAATCGATCGCTTTCTTGTTTTTTGTCATCCATCGCTTTAATTGCTCATATGTGATTGGGTTAACAGGAAATATCTGGTCATAATATAAAGCAAAATGCTGATACATCAAATCGCTCCTAACGTTCTGAATATGACGATAATTGCAAACATCGTAACGATGGAAAACACCGAAGACCAAACCACAATTTGTCCAGCAAGTTGTTCATCCCCACCCATCTCGTGAACCATAATCGCCGATGAGACAGCAGCAGGTGTTGCAAACAAAGCGATGAGGGCGACATAAGCTTGATCCATTCCCGGGATTCTTGATTCTGAAAAATAAGCTACCGATAAAGCGATTGCAGGTACAAATAAGATACGCCATGAGACACCCAAAGCAATCTTTTTCATGAGAGGTTTAATCACTGAAAGTTCAAACTGACCCCCTAAGGCGATTAACGCCATGGGAGATGCGGTTTGACTAATCATCTTTAAAGCATCATAAACAAAAGGAGTGTCACGTCTCATTGAGAAGAAAATGGATCCATCTGAAGTCGTGATAAGCCCCCTCAAGAAAAGCACTACTA
>JBBIMC010000024.1:0-2088 GCA_037444605.1 Mycoplasmatota bacterium
CCAATTTCTTCTCCTTGGTAGATGTAGGGTGTCCCCTGCATACCATAGAGAATTGTCGCAAGCATTTTCGCAGATGCCTTTCGGTAAAGTTCACTTCCGTAACGACTGACGACACGCGGTTGATCATGATTGGATAAAAACAGTGAATTCCATCCTCCTTCATGCATCGCATGTTGGAGTTTTTCAAAAGTATGTTTAAATTCATTGATATCGAGTGGACGCAAAGCCCATTTACCTTGACCTTGAATTTCATCTAAACCCACATGGGCAAATTGAAAGACCATATTCAAGAGTGGGTGTTTGCCATCCGTGATTTCTCGAGCTCTTTCTATCGATAATCCTGGCATTTCACCGACTGTCATGATGTCCCTACCTTTAAAACAAGTGTCATAGAGTTCTTTTAAATAGGTGTTTAAGAAAGGTCCATCTGCAAACTGCAACGTGTCAATGTCTTTGCCAATTAAGTCGATGACATCGAGTCTGAATCCATCAATTCCAAGATCTAACCACCAATTAACCATGTCATAAATCGCTTGACGAAGGGGTTGATGGTGCCAATTTAAATCGGGTTGACGTTTTGAAAAAAGATGGAAGTAATACATATTCGTCTGTGGGTCTAAGGTCCAAGCAGAGCCACCAAAAATAGAATCTACAGGGGTAGGTTCCTTACGCCAAAGGTAGTAATTACGATAGGGGGAATGGACATCTTTTCTTGATTCTTTAAACCAGACGTGTTCATCTGATGTATGATTAATGACTAAATCCATGATGAGTTTCATCTTGCGCTTGTGAACTTCATCAAGCAAACGCTTCATGTCCCCCATGGTACCAAAGATAGGATCAATATGGTAATAGTCTGCGATATCATAACCGTTATCATCCATCGGTGAACGGTAAACAGGCGAGAGCCAAATGACATCCACACCAAGTTCTTGAAGATAATCGAGTTCACTGATAATTCCAGGAAGATCACCGATGCCATCATGATTGGAATCTTTAAAACTTAAAGGATAGATTTGGTAGACGATGGCACGTTTCCACCAGGTTGTTTGACCCATTTGAGTACCTCCATTCCTTGAATGATGATGGGATGAGACATAAATGCTTGATACACATCTTGACTGAGATAAGCATTGATCATCAATAGTTCCAACCCTTTATTAATTGAGATATAACGGTTGCTAAACCAAGGTTCTTCAGACAGATTAAATGCATCATAAAACCCGTAGGGTCCCCATAACTCAGAAAGTTCTTCCATCTTCTTGATGGCTTTTAAAGATCGATTAGGTGTCATAGGTAATGAACCAATCATAGCAAACGTTGATGCTGTTCCATCGGTTCTCACCTTTTGATCATGATTGGGTAACCCCCCGAAGACACGATAGCCTTTGGGTGAATCCGATGCGGAGAATCCAAAGAAGTCACCATTAAATGTTTTATATTCATCTTTAAGATCACGAGATAGACGTGCATGGGCTTCGGTAGCCTTAACGGCGTTATCAAACCAACAGATACCATCGCGATCAAAAACATCTCTTAAATCTAACCAAGCAAGTGGAAACTGATAAACAAATAGTGAATTACCTGGGCTATAAATATAGTTGATATCTTGATATGTCCCTTTTTCACGTTTGAATCCTTGATACAATTCATTTGCAGTTGTTGCATCATGGCTGCCTGCCATGATGACATACATCATCAACTGTTCAGCAAACATACCCCAATGATGAATGAAGCCTGGCTTACCGCTCACATAATCGCCTTCTTTGTCGGGGTTATATGCCATATAAAAACGTTTAACACCTTCATGTTCATGCACAAGCCATGTCCAATCCAATCGGTCAATGAGAATTTTGGTTAACTCATGAATTTTGTCATCATTGAAAAAACGATCGACGGTAATCACACCACAATAAGCAAGTGCTGTGTCAATCGTTGAATATTCCGTTTTTCCCACACGAGCTCCCGTGTTCATATCAAGAAAATGAGCAATCCATCCTCGCTGGTGTGGTAAGTTAATCATCGTTTGTAATGTTTTCTCTGCGATATCTTTTGCTTTATCATAGTCAATATACTGATTTTTCACAC
>JBBIMC010000024.1:2098-9881 GCA_037444605.1 Mycoplasmatota bacterium
ATGACGAGTGATGAAAGCATAAAACCTGTTGCAGCGATGCTAGCAACATGAGGTTTTAGTGTGTGATCGACGACCAGTCCAAAGCCTTGTGATTCGGAATTTAGATTGGTAAAGGCCATGAAATATTCAAATCCTAATTTTTGATGTTGTTCTAACCGTTTTTTGTCCATTTTTTACCTCATTGAAACGTTTCGATACCTATTTTTATTTTATATGATAAAATAGAAAAAGACAACCCGAATGATTATAAAAGGTAAAAAACGGAGGATTCTATCCATGATTTATTATCGCAATCACAACTTCTATGATGATGAGAAGCCTATCCTCTTGATGGCCGGTGAAGTTCATTATTTCAGACTGCCTAAATCTCGTTGGTCCATGCACCTTGATCTTGCGAAAAAGATGGGTCTAAACACGATTGCTACTTACGTCCCATGGATTGGTCATGTCGAAAAAGAAAACGATCTTGATTTCGGAAAGACAGAGATTTATGACCTCAATGGGTTCATCGAACTCTGTAAAGAAAAAGGCTTTTATGTTTTTCTTAGACCAGGACCCTATGTCATGGCTGAATTGATGAACGAAGGCATTCCAGAATGGGTTTTCGAAAAATATCCCGATGTCAAACCTCAAACGATCGATGGCAAACCTATGCAAGGTCCCATTGTGGATTACCTTCATCCCGGATTCTTACATGAAGTACATATCTGGTACCAACAATTACTCCATGAGATTGGTCATCATTTACAACAACACGGAGGTCTGATTATCGGGATTCAACTCGACAATGAAATTGGAATGCTTCCATGGGTCTCAAGACAATCGATCGATTCACCTTATTTCATGCCGAATAGCATTCATAACAAGGATCCTTACCAAAAGCGTTTAAAATGTGGAGAATATGAAAGAGAATACTATCTTGCATATGCCAAGGCACTTGAATCGATGTTTATCCATTTAGGTGTGAAAGACATGAATTATTTCATCAACATTCACGGGACTTCTCATGGAAGAGGGAAAACCTTTCCCATTGGGATCAGTCAACTCATGTCAACCTGGCAAAAGACAAAAATGATTCCTGGAACCGATGTCTATTTTGGTAACTTGACCATCGAGGATGTCCATGATTATTACATTATTCATGAGTTTTTAGAGGCAACACTCACAGGTGAGCAACCCTTAACATCCCTAGAGTTTAACTGTGGCGATGGAAACTTTGGTGATAACCTTGCTTCTAGAACACTTCCATCTGCTGCAGATTTTAAATTGCGAATGAACATCGCTCAAGGATATAAAATGATCAATTATTACCTGCTTACAGGAGGATTTAATCCACGTTTTAAATACGGTAATCTTCGACATAATCCCTTCATCGCCATCACGGGTGAACGCCATGGTTATGCTGCACCTATTCAGCCTGATGGAGCCATCAACTATACCTATGAACGTTTAGCAAGAACCACGAGCATGCTCACCTCATTGAGTCCTTATATCGGTGAATTTAAATCCATGAAAGATGATATTGCGATTGCATGGATCAGTGATAGCTATATGACCACGATTGCTGATGATACCAATCAAGTTGTCAAAGAAATTCAATCCGCTCATGAATTTCAACGCAATGGAGTTGTTTGGGATACACTCATCAAACAGATGATGTTGCTAAATTATCAATTAGGCGCGATTGATGTCGAAAGATTATCCATCGATCCACTACTAACGAAGATGATGATCGTTCCAACCACACGTTTCATGGCACATGATCTTCAACAAAAACTGATTGATTATCACAAAAAAGGTGGGAAGCTTATTTTTGCTGGCGAATGCCCAACGAAAAATCTTCTCGGCCAAGAAGATACCTTGCTTCTTGACTATTTAGGTATCCAAGCGAAGCCTGTCATGGTCGATTGGGAAGTCCCTTTCATCACGCTTTTGCGTAAACATCCAATTCGTGAGGCACAGTCGTTTCGTTCCTATTTTGCACAAGTGACTGAATCCAAGGATCAACCGCTCTTTCAATTGATAAATACCAACGAAAGTGTGGGTGTTTTAGGGGATCGTTTCGCCTTCGTTTCTTCTTCTTATCCAGGCCATTTGGAAGTTACTTTAGACATATTAAATCATCTTCATGTCACTTCGAACCTTCAATTAACGGATCATGGGGGGCATCTACTCGCCTTGATGCAAGGTGATCAAGACCCGCACTTACTCCATCTCATCAATCTCGATCATTTTGATCAAAAAGTAAAGATTTCCTACCGAGGAAAACCTTTATTCCAAGGTAAGTCCATCAATGTCTTTAATCAAGACGCGATGATGTTACCGCTAGATTTCACAATACCACAAGGGAAAATCATCGATTCAACCGCTGAACTTGTCGAGATTCATGAGGATTATTTGGCATTTCGCTTAACCCAAGAGGAAGACGAGATAAGACTCATTGTCAATCGTTTGATTACACCATCCCCTTCTTATACAGTGCATGATACAAAAGATATGGTGATCATTCGTTCCAATGTTCATGCTAAACTTCACGATCGCATGATCATCTACTTCAATTAGTGCCGCAAGGCACTTTTTTTTGCCAAAAAAAAGAGGTTTGGTTAACCTCTATGTATTTCTTGGTACGAGTCGTACGGGAACGATTTGTTCTTTTTCAACCTCTTGACCTGATAAGATGGAAAGCATATCTTTAGCGACCGATATACCCCATGACTCATAATTGATGCTGATGGTGGATAAACCACCACATATGTATTGTGAGACATCGACATCATCAAATCCGATAACACTGATGTCTTCAGGTATTTTCTTACCCATCGCTTGTAAACCTTTAATCAAGCCGATCGCCATTTCATCATTGGCACAAAATATACCATCAAAAGGAATATTTCCATCCAATTTTTGAATGATGTCTAACCCGCTCTTTTCGGTGAAATCACCAAAGAAGACCATTTGATTCATCCCATAGGCTTCGATGACTTCACTGTAACCCTGAAAACGTTGCATGTCCTCATGGCTGCCAAGAATTCCAGAAAGATATGCAATCTTTTTTCTTCCATGACTGATGATATGCTGGGTGGCAATCTTCGCACCTTCATAAGAATTCAAGACGTTGGTGTAAACATGATTACCCCCTGGATGATCACGATCGAGCAAAATGGTTGGCATCCCTAAATTTTGAGCTATTTTGATGACTTTATCTTCCACAGCAGGACATAAAATAATAGCGGCATCGATCTGACGTTCCGTGATCATCTTTTTCGCATTCTTAGAGAATGAGACGATTAAATTATAATCACTACCTTCAAGTCCTTGGGCAATTCCATCATAAATCTTATGATAAACAGGCCCACTGAATCCCGAAACGAAAAACCCGATGTTCATCGTCTTGCGGTTTTTTAGGTTTCTTGCCGCAGCATTGGGATAATACTTCAATTTTTTCGCGACATTCCATATTTTATCTTTGGTTTTTTGGGGAATGTTCCCTGTATCATTCAAGGCATATGAGACGGTAGATATTGAATATCCTGAGGCTTTCGCAACGTCCTTAATGGTCACCATATCAACACACTCCTTATAACTATGTTCATCATCCCATAGTTTTCTTCTTGTTTCAAGTTATTTCACTGAAATGATAGTTATCAAAATACTTTTTTATGCGGTTTCACTGATTTCGACAGGAAGAATACCAATACTTTCTAAGCCGAGATTAACATATTCATTTTTCATGAATTGTTCCCAGACAAGTCCATCGAAATAATTGGCTAGCATTAAAAGCGTGATTCCCTTATCAATTCCAATCACATCACCGGCAACCCATGGTGTCGCTTGATCAAAATTATAGGCATCTTTATACCCATATTGACCTTTGAGACCACCAATGGTTTCAAAATACTGAATAGCTCCCTTGACTAAATCCGGGGTAAAGGGGGCACTCCCTAAAGCACCTGCAGGGGCGATTGTGCCATCGTTACGATGGGCATCGTCGGTATATCCTGAAGGCTTGGATCCATAATATCCACTGTAGCCCCTAGGTCCATCCGATGCGGTCATACCCCAAGAATTCGCGGTGAATGTTGAAAAGGTGCTATGACTATCAATCGCATACTGACGATTAGCAATCGTCGCGTTGATACTATTTTCGAACCAATTGACACCTTGTGCATCTTCACGGTTTCTAAAATCGACAAATGCATGGGAAAATTGATAAGTAAATAGACTACCAAACCAACTAGAAATGAAAGTTTCTCCTCCGCCATAACTTGCTTGTCTACGTATAAACGTATTGTAAGTGGAGACATCTGTTCGATACGCTTCATTCGGAGCGCCAGCACCCAAGACATATAAAATCAACTGTTCACCATAAAAATCCCAATGACCAGCAAAACCACTTTCAGGTCGATAACCCATATAAAACATATTTCTTGTTTTATCTAGATACCATGTCCAATCGATTTGTTCATAAAGATCTTCTGCTTTGGCTTTAACGTCACCACCAAAATACTCACCAGCTGTAATAGCACCTGCAATAAAGAGAGCAGTATCGATAATAGAAACTTCACTCGTTCCTGCGCGTTCACCAGTTTGTTTGTTCAAAAAATGATAGAAGAAACCCTGATAATTATCGAGTGCTAAGAAGGTATCCAGTGTCTTTTCAGCGCGTTCAAAGCCCTCATCATAGGTGATCCATTCATATTCAATACCGATGGGTAATCCTGCTAAACCAAAGCCTACTGAAGCGATTGAGGAAAGTGAAACATTGGAGGGATAACGGTCATTGATGAGACCATAGCCACCACTTTCTTCATCGGTATTAGCTTGTTCCCAAAAGAAATTAAAACTGTTTTCCATTTCTTCGAGCATAAAGAGTTCTGCTGTATCATATTCTCTTGGTGGTGTGGGTGTGGGTTCTTCAACCTCAGTACAACCGAAGAGTACCCACAAGGTAAAGACGATAATCAATAATTTTTTCATAGATTATTCTCCTGTGATTCCGGATCGATCGACACTCTCGACGAACCATTTTTGTAATCCAAAATAAAGCAATAATAATGGGACAATACTAATTAGTGTTCCCGCCATATAGATGGCTTCATTTAAACGATCGAGGAATCCATCCGAGTTGGGATCCGGATTGCCAAATCGTTGTCTAAAGGAGTCTGCAAATCTTGATAATTGTAACGGAAGTGTTCGCGCTTCAGGCATGTAGAGCCCCGTGAGGTAAGTTTCATTCCAATACCAGACAAAACTGAAGAGGAAGACGACAACAACCGCGGGTATAGCTAAGGGTAAACTGACTTTTAAGAACACACGAATCGGTCCAGCACCATCGACTCTCGCCGCTTCATCAAGCACTTTAGGAATGGTATTAAAAAATTGATAGAAAATCATAATGAAAATCGTACTCTTGATGCCTTGACCGAAGAGGGCTGGATAGACAAATGATCCAAGATTACCGAGGATACCCAAATCTCGATACATTAAATATGTCGGAATCATGAGGACAGGTGCAGGAATGATGAAGGTGATGAGGATGAGAACGATAATCGTTTTCTTTAGTGGAAAATCAAATCGCGCCAATCCATAGCCGATCAATGCAGTACTCACCACTTGAGCTAGGGCCGGGAAGAAGGATATCTTCACACTTTCTTGCAAAGCGTTGAAAAATCCTAAGGTAGCAAACGCTTTGGTATAATTATCGAAATAGAGTGAGGTGGGAATGAGTCCGACACTGCTATCGATTAAATCAAGAGGCGATTGGAGACTCTTTAATGCGAGGAAAACAAAGGGATATAAGAAGGTGAACCCTACAGATGCGATAAGTAAGTATGTAAATCCTTTAAAGATCCACCCATCGGTGCCCTTTCGACCGATTAATTTTCTGCGGTAATGCATAATCTTTGGATATTTGGCAAATAATGATGGCTTTTCTTGATAGCGTAACATATCAAAGACATAGTGATCACTATTTCTTACGAAATGGAGTTTACCTCGGGTGGAAAATAGCGCAAAGAGAATGATGACAATTAAGGCAATCGCTACAAAGTAAATCCAGACTAATGCCGCACTGAAGCCAAATCCATTCCCTACTTCACCCGTTCTAAACATGTAATCTTTGATTAAAACGATGATCGGATTGGTCGAGAAACCCGCAAGCATGACGAGCGTATAGATCATGTTAATCAAAATAATGGGCTTTAAAAATGGCAGCGTAACTTTCCAAAATTGTTCCCAAGGACTTGCCCCATCGATCTCAGAAGCTTCATACACTTCTTTATTCATCTTTTGGAGCATGACTAAGTACACGATAATCTGTACCCCAGAGAACCAGAACATGTAGATCAAATTACTGAAAACATTGACGATTAGTTCACCAAAACCTTGACCAAAAATCGCAGTGAAAATCTGGATGACTTGATAATTGGTAATCCCTGGCAAAATAATAGCTTCATTGTTCAAAAGTTCCTGCATGACTGGGCCGGAGACAATGACCACTGGAAGAAAGAATACCGTTCTGAAGAAACCCTTAAACTTAATGTTCATATTTAAGATCATCGCAAAGATCAACGCGAATACATTGATAATCACCATCATCAAGACGGAGTCTTGGACAAAGTTACCTAGTTCAAGGACCATCACACGATCGATGGCGAATGCATGTCGATAGTTTTCAAAACCGATAAACTCAAGATTGATTCCAGTTGTAGGTATTGTGACATGGTTTAAACTCAAGAAAAATGAGTACAATATTGGGTATACAGCAAACACTCCGAAACCTACGATCCATAATCCGATAAACATATAACCGAGCAACGCTTCACGTTGCTTGTAAGTGACCTTCCACTTTTTCATAAGATCACCTCACTGACGAGATAATCAAAGGGTTCGATGGTCAGTTCACCCACGATAAACTCTTCTTGTGTGTAATTCACATAGATCGAATATCCATGATCATAATCCACACGAACCACACCGGTCGCGAGTACTTCACGATCGATGATCTCATGACCAATCACTGGACTTAACGCATCAAAAGCTTCATTATATGCTCTTAAAATATAGACTCTTAAATTATCATAGTAGGTTGCGTAAAACTCACTGCTCATCGTATCGCTTAAGAGATAGGATGGTTGGGCAGTAATCAAGAATGAAGGAAGAATACCAAATTCAATCGTCTTAAGTAAATCGACGTTAATATTCGAGGTAAAGTTTAAAAACTGTGAGTAAACGGGGACATAACCAGATAATAGAATTTGTTCGAAAGGCACACTATCGGTGAAGAATCTTGACCGATTGTGATAGAGTGAACTCATATAATAAGCTGAGGTATGACCGAGGTTGAAATAGGATGGGCGATACATGCTGACACGTTCACTAAAGAGGTCTTCATAGATCGATAGCACATCAGTTCTCGATAATGATTGATTGGAATTGAGTTCATTGGATAAACCATCGATTGCGATTCCCCCATGCTTGGTAAGTGTGTTATAAGCGTCATCATAGTGAGCCTCAATCGCTTCAATATCCATCATAAATCGATAGTAATCACCTTGAGATAGCGAGGTTGTGTAATAATTCTTATTGACCATCTGCAGAGTGTTTCTTGGGGTTTGACTTTGGTAACTGTACTCGACCGTTGGATCATAATAGAATTCAACATCAAGATCCCCTAAGTCATCGAAATCACCAAGACTGCGATCAAATTTCACATTATCCATGCTGCGATCTGAGTAACCACCACGATTATATCCTCTAAGTGTGTAGCGAATTGAAGAGATAC
>JBBIMC010000024.1:9953-10496 GCA_037444605.1 Mycoplasmatota bacterium
GAGCCCTTGCTCGTAATCCTTCATGAAGACATCCATATGAAGTGAGACTTCATCAGGTGCTAACGATTTTTGGAGCATTCCAGCTTCAACAATAGATGCTTTAAGTGTTTTTGCAAATCCGATATAATTGGCATCAGTGCCTTCGATAAAGGTGTGCTTTACCATAGGATTGTAATCTTTAATGTCGCTTTCATAGATGGTTAATGTTTCACCACCAGAGATGGGTTGTACATGGTTTTCCCGCATGAGAAAGACGGCATTTTGGCTGTGAAACTCAGTTTGATATGTCGGTGGTTTATAAACGTATTCAGCGAACTCTGCCCCTTCAAGAATATGGGTAAAGATGGCGTGTTGATCGACCCCATGCACACTACCATAAACCGGATAGTTTAAATTAGAATCGCCATCGACAAAACTACGATACTTATCTTGAGAGTAGTAACGTGCACGGTAAAGGTTGTTGATGGTCGATGTCGCTGTGAATCTCACGAGTGCTCCATTACCTGAGGGAATAAAGAAATACCCAGCAACATCATCACTATG
>JBBIMC010000024.1:10506-12979 GCA_037444605.1 Mycoplasmatota bacterium
CACACTACCGAAAAATTCATAGAGCGTGATCGCAGTCAATCGTGAGGTTCCATACTCATCAATAGAATCGCGATCCACGGTGATGATAATACCATCCTCAGTGAGTTCAACCGTATATTCCATTGAAATTTCTTCAATATGAAAGTCGACAAAGAATCGGGTAACCAAGCCATTCACCTGATAAGAAGTGATGGCATTTTCATCAGCTCTTCGCTGTAACATCGATGAGCTGATCGCAATATTATTCTCATTTAGATAATCAATCGTGATAGCTGAACGAATACGTCTACTCCATCCTCCCGTGAGGGGATAGAGTTCGAGGTCATTGATGTCACTTGCCCAAATAAAACCTGAGGATTTATCCATAATACGTAATGCCAATCCTAGAGGATTAACAAACACTTGGTAAGATGCATTTTCCATAATCAAGACAAAATTTGTCATGTCCATCAGGGGTTGATTGTAGATGGTATAATCTTCATCTCGAGTGAAAAGATTCGATTCAAGTAACGTTATTATCCCTGTGGATAAGAAATCATATTCATCTTCTTCTTGAGCTTGCATCGAGAATGGGATAAAGAGTAAGCTAATACTTAATACAAAGAGTATGAGTTTTTTCATCTCGAAAACACCTCCTGGAAGAGATTGATAAAGAAATCAAAGAGTTGTGAGGATAAAATACTGATAATCAGATATAAGACAATGATGATAATCATGATGAAGATGGTTAACAATAGATTAACAACGAGTTCACCATATTTGAAATTATTGAGTTCTTTGATCATGATCAACATCATGATGACAGACCATGCAATCATGATGAGATACCCGAAGTTATACAAGAAAGCTTCGTTATAGGTTAGCACATTACTGATGATATCAATCGGAAGTTTAAAGAGGAAAATCGGAAGTAATGCCACGATGGAACCAATGAAAATATCACGATAAAAGGCTTCACCATTTTGAAGTGTCGACACTAAATAGTTACCTAAACCAAAAAGCAAGAGCGGGACAGACCATTTCAAAATTTCATAAAAGAAGACCATATCATCGATATTATTTCTAAAGAGATAACCTTTAACATAATAATCGCTCAAAATATTGAGTAACACAAAAATGACGTACATAAAAGCTGCTGTCTTAACTCTTATTTTTTGTTTATATTTGATATCATAAATGGCATCAACGGGGTGTTTCAACATATGAAGCATGAGCTTAATTTCCCCGATCAATGGATATTGATTGATCTTTTCTTTTACATGAAGTGTCTGCTTTTGATATGTCTCATAAGCAGGGGTTCGCTTAAAGATATTCCAAACCACCACAAGTCCACCGAGGGTGATCAACATCCAGACGATATTTTGATTAATCCATGCATCTCTTACTTCCCAGTAAGCGACGGAATACCCTTCTTTATTATTCGCGATTCGATAGCTTAGCAGTGCGTTTTCAAAATCTTCGTTACGTTCATAATACTTCCCTAATCTAGAGTGAGCCAATGCGAATAAGCTATTCTGACGAATGATTTCTTGAAAGTATACCGCACTTTCGTCATATTTACCGATACGATAAAGTTCGATCCCTGTCAAGACAGAGGTGGCAAATTCGGTTTTTGAAAAGACTTGAACGTTGTTTCCTAGGCCATCAAGCACCCAAATATCACCATATTTATCCACAGCAATCCCAGTAGGACCAGCAAATTCCCCAAGTCTTAAACTGTTGGGTTTCTGGGTACCAAATTTGAAAATTAGGTTACCAAAACTATCGTGAACACCGATGACACCTCGTGTATCAAAGGCTTGGCTTACCGTATAAATATTCCCATACTTATCGACAGTGATATCTTCGTAATTGGGATCAGGAATCGTGGTTCCGCCCAAGATGTTATTCCCTTCAATGTTTAACTTCTTTAAAGGCGTTGTGTACTCATTTTTAATGACCGTGTAGATTAACCCTTGTTGATCAATCGATATGTTAGTCGTGGCTCGTGGTGTGAGTGGAGCAAACATCTCTTTTTGTTCATCGCTCATAAGTGCCCGTTGAAATAACAGTTCTAAGGTGATAAATACGCGGTTGATCCCAAAGAAACCTAAAAAGCGACCATCTGCATCGAGTTGTGTGATCCCATTGACACCGCCATCGCTAACCACATAAATATTCCCTCTGGGGTCAACGACCACTTTTCGTGGTTCATAAATCGATTGTTCTCCAAAAAGAGGTTCTGTGGGTCGTCCGAATTGGTGAATGAGCTCATGATTCTCATTAAAGACTAAAATCATGTCGGTATTGGCATCTGCGACATAAATATGACCATCTTCGGTGACAAAGATTCCTGTCGGTTCTTTGATGAGTTCATGGGTGATTTCACTATCCAAGGTCGTTTCCATATCATAAAGGTAAATCCGCGAGTTTCCTGTATCAGCAATATAGACCGTATCTCCTTGAATGAAGATATCTCTGGCGGATAAAAAGC
>JBBIMC010000025.1:0-12220 GCA_037444605.1 Mycoplasmatota bacterium
CTGCTGTTAGACCGGGAGAATCGATACCCGCGAGATGGTAAAATCCAGGAAAATGTTTGGACTCTTTAATATAGAAATCACCATAAGTCGATGTCGCACGGACTCCAGCAAAGGTACGTATAATTTGATGATAAGGAATATCATCGGAAAGATAACTCAGCTGTTCCTTGATATAAATAAGTCCTTCTCGAGTTGTCATGACATTTTCTTTGTCTTCAATCAATTCAGAGGTTGGACCTAAAAGCAGATTACCATGGACTTGAGGGACGATTAGGACACCTTTACCTTTGTCGGTGGGTAAGGGATAGATCACGTGTTCAAATAATCCTTTTACCTTTTTATCAATGACAAAATATTCACCACGACGCGGTGTGATTTTTACCTCAAAATCAGGTTCAATCATATCCGCGATAACATCACTCATCACACCTGCAGCATTGATGATGTGTCTTGATGATATCACCTCATTTTGATTGATAATGACATCAAAACCTGAATCTGTTTTCTTAATTGCGGTGACTAGAGCATTCTTCTTGTAAGATGCGCCATTCTTTAATGCATTTTCCATGGCTGCGAGGGCAACCTCCCAAGAAAAGGTAACCATGGTTGTTGGAAGTGATAAAACCTTGGTCACCGATGAAGACAATTTAGGTTCTTCATGTCTTGCTTGATCTTGATCTAGGATCATCGCTTCAGGAACTCCATTGATCTTTGCTTGTTTTAATAAATCTTCAAGCATATCCTCTTCCTTTTGATCGTGTGCCACAACAAATGCACCCGTATATAAAAGCGGGACATCGAGTTCTTTCTTCAAATCATGATAAAGTTTATTCCCTTCGACACAAAGTTTCGCTTTCAGTGTTCCTGGTTTGGGATCATGACCTGAGTGAATAATTGCACTATTTGCTGTTGTTTGATGGGTGGCCAAGTCATTCTCCTTTTCCAGGACAAGAATGTTTGCCTCATAGCGTGACAATTCTCTAGCGATCAGTGATCCAATGACACCTGATCCAATAATGATATAATCGTACATAGTTGCTCCTTTCAAAATAAAAGAGAAAAATAATGATCGACATTACTTTTCTCTGGACTCTTTTTATTGATTAACTTTTTTAAAACATTAATACCAAAGTTTTGGGTTTGATGTAGTGACGGCTATCGCACCTGCATCGAGGCACTTCTCGATTTGAGCTTTTGTTCTAATCAGTCCACCCATCAAGATATCGCATGTAACAGCTTGTTTGATTTCTGGAATAATTTCAACCGTGAGTGCTGGTAAGACTTCAAGATAATCAGGTTTAGTTTTTTGCACCACATCTAAACTTTGTGCAAGAGAGATGGAATCTTTTAAGAAGAAGCGCAAGATACCCATCACTTTTCTTTTTTTACAGATCTCAATGACTTTTGGTTTGCTGGTGATGATTCCATCAACTTTGAGTGTTTGAATGAGATAGATCGCACCATATTCATCGGATGATAATCCTTTGATGAGTTCGGAGTGAATAAGTACTTTCTTATGATGCTCTTTCATTTGATTCACCAGATCGGGTAATTGGGCAAGTTGAAAGTTCATTAAAATGCCATAGGTGAGGTGGTGTTCTAAAAACGCACGGAGTTCACTATGATTACTGATTGCTGGAATGACAGATTGGTTATAAAACATGTTTTTCCTCCAAGTAAAATAAATAGCAAAGTAAAAATGCAGCTTTCGCATTTCATCACTTTGCTCTCGAACTCTAGATACGCTTAAATTACACTTTGATTATACCTTGAAAAGACGTGAGTGTCAAGAAAGGAAAATGACTATCTTTTTCCTAAATAGTTGGTTCTCAACAACAATTTAGCGAGCAAATAATGATTGGCAATACGCTGTTTTTCAAATAAAATGGCTGGATCACTCTCGGATAAAAGAATATATTCACCGTTCATAATATAGGCATAATGTTTTGTGTAAACAGGAGTCACGAGGGGTGAAAACATATCATGACCGAGTTCAATCTCACTTTCTCTTAGATTGAAGAGGACAGATAACGTCGGTAAGATATCAAACGATGTTGTTTGTTTCGTAATGATTTGTGGAACGATAGAACTGGACCATAGATATAAATTTCCTTGGTACTTTTCATAATCTAAACGTTTTTCAGTAAATTCCTCATAGATTGATTGTGTCATGGTATAGGGATAATGATCACCAGATAACAGAATCACCGTTTGATCAAGCAAACCCTTATCTTCTAGTGATGTAAACAAATTCCCAATCATTTTATCGAGTTCTACTTGAACTGCATAGTAATATTTGAGTTCTTCAGGCATATCAGGATAAAGCGAATTGACTTGATCATAATTGGCTTGTCCAACATCGTGATGTTCGTTATAAGGTGAATGCCCGGAGAAGGTAATTAAAAAACTCATGAATGGGGTATTTTCAGGTAAAATGAGATCTTTGGCTTGTTCAAAAAACGCCCCATCAAATCGTCCTTCAATCGGATCTAATCCCAATTCATCCCGTCCATAAAAAGCATCATAACCATAGTTTTCATAGACGATATGACGACCATAAAATTCCTTATAGTTACCATGGAATGCTTGTGTGAGGTATCCTTGTTCTTTAAATCGATTGGCGAGGGATTCAGGATACGTGTTGTCTCTAAAAATGGAGACCGTAGGTCCATCTTCAATTGAAGGAATCCATCCCGTATTAAAAATGAATTCAGTATCACTAGTGGTCCGTTGGAAAACTGGGGTATAATGCTGACTGAAATGATATCCTTCATTCTTTAAACGGTATAAATGAGGAGTGAGGATCGGATCTAAAGCCATTTCATCATATGACTCAGCAAGAATAAAGACGAGATTTTTCCCCTCAAATTCACCCACATGTTCATGCACAGAAGGTGTTTTTTCTAACGAACTCAATAAATCTTCAATCTTTTCATCATCCGAAGGAAGTGAAATTATTGGAATGACCGTATCGATAAGATCTCTTCCCATCAAATGAAAGAATCCAAAATGCTTTGAAAAGTCACGTTTTGAATAAACACTTGAATAGAGATAAGTATCCGAAGCAAATAAGGTTTCTTGTTCTTTTGGATAGGTCATATTCATGATGAAAAGCAAAAAAACAAGGCCAATAGATAGCAAAGTGTGAAAAGAATAACGACGTTCGACTTTACATTTAAATCTGAACACGCCAAAGATCGCAGCTGCTGCAATCAAGAATACCCATAGATGCAACAGATGAAAACGATACATGCTTTCACCAGATTCAAGCCCCTCACGAAGGGTTAATGCCTCTTTAAAACTAAAGAACTCACGAAATATCCGATAATAAACATCTTGGCCAATCGTATAGCTCATAAAGATGATCAAACTCAAGAGCAGGAATATCGTACGAAATCGACCCCTAGTCACCTGAGCGAGCAGAACCCAAATCAAGAAACCTAACATAAAACCAAAGAGATATGCCCATGTGGGAATAAAGCCATTTTTTATCATAAAAGAAAGTTCAAAGATGATCATTGCACCCAAAACGAAGGTAAGATCATCATGCTTCTTCACCCATGAAATCAAGTGTGATCGATAAACCCATACATTACCTAGAAGCAACAAAAGAGACCCTAAAAAAACAGTGATTTCAAGTCCGTTTGATAATCCTTGATCACT
This sequence comes from Mycoplasmatota bacterium, assembly GCA_037444605.1. Classification (GTDB taxonomy): domain Bacteria; phylum Bacillota_I; class Bacilli_A; order Acholeplasmatales; family Acholeplasmataceae; genus Peloplasma. The sequence goes on from JBBIMC010000025.1 coordinate 3,664, forward strand.
GTTTAATCCAAGACTAAATCCCCATATAACAGAGAGTAGAATGAGATAGATGATGTTTATTTTGACGTATGGTTTCATGGCTAGCCATCCTTCATTGTTATCATTTTTATTATACAATAAAAAACCGACTTTCGTCGGCATTTTAATAGATAATGTCCATGATGTCTGTCGCCTTGATGCGCTCAAATGTATCAAGAATAATCAAGCCTAAGATGGGATCCAATTTGCGGATTTTTCCAAAGGTTGTCCGAATGTAACCATCGATATAGTATTCAACTTCGACATCGATTCCCTGATGAACGGCTAAGGAAAGTTTTCGGTTAAGCTCTTCGTATTGATCATCACTCAACACGGGTTTATCCTTTTTTCCAAGTCGTAATTTCATCTCTCTAATCATCGCACCATAGCCCACAAGGGCATCAAAGGGAGCCCATTTAATGATTCCACGATCGATATATTGACTAGGCATGATGGCCTCCGATCATGGTGTTGCGTGCTTTAATTGTCGAAGATTCAAGTTCGCTTGAGGCACGATTGACACTATTTTTCCCAAATTTGAATTTAAGATCATCGACAGCTTGATGAAGTTTATGCTCTTTCATCAACCTGTCAGCATCTTCAAATAAAGAGAATTGATAACTATGCTGGTCCATAAGATTTCCGACACTGACATGGACTCTTCGAATGGGTTCATCTTCATAGTATGTATGGAAGAGACTTAAACATGTTTCATAGATGACAGAAGCGTTCGAGGTGGGTTGTTCTAAGGTGATTTGCCGTGAAAATCCGCCACCGACTTCCTTACTATAAGCGATGCCAAAGTGAATCGTTCGTGCCACTTTTTTGTGAAGACGAAGACGTCTCGCGACATCATCGACCATCTCGATGATGATTTGGAAAACATCAGGAACAAAATAATCATGGAATAACGTTTGGCCTGAGCCATAGCTTTTACTCACGGCGCGAATCGTTTGTTTTTGTTGAATCATACTCATGTCGATTCCATGGGTGTGATAATAGAGTTCTTCACCGAGGATGCCAAAGATTTTCTTGAGCGTTTCAGGACGGTAATGGGCAATATCTCCGATTTTTTGAAGTCCGAGGCGATTAAGTCTTTTCTCCATTTGAGAACCGATACCCCACATTTCAGAGAGAGGTTCGATGGGCCATAACTTGGTAGGAATATCCTCATACGTCCACTTGGCGATGAAATCAGGTGCTTTTTTGGACTCAATATCCAGAGAAAGTTTAGCCATGAGCATATTGGGACCAATCCCGCATGTGGCATAAAGTTTGGTTTCTTGATAAATGGTATCTAAAATCCATTTGGCCATCTCAAGATCAGTTTTTTGGTAATAATTCAAATACTCAGTGACATCAATGAAGGCTTCATCGATGGAGTAGACATAAAGATCATCTTCAGAAACAAATTTTAAATAGATTTCAATAATCTTTGTGGAGTATTCAAGATACGTTTCCATGCGTGGTTTTTGGAAAATGATGGGTAAATCAGGGGGAATTTCATGAATACGACAGCGGCTTGGAACACCAAGCGATTTGAGATAAGGGGTGACAGCAAGGACAATGGATCCACTACCCCTCGATTTATCAGCGACTACCAGGGGTGTTTTAAAAGGATCGAGATCAAGGAGTGCGCATTCCACAGAAGCATAGAAACTCTTCAAATCGATGCATAGAATATGACGATGCAATTTATACTCATCCATGATTTCATCCTCCTTTTGTGTCATCATTATATCAACAATTTCCCAAAAGAAAAGAGGGAAAACGTAAGTTTTTTAGTGAAAATGCTCACAGAAAATTTACATTTATAGACATTCTAAACGTAAGCGTTTTATGAAAAATTATCAGACACGCATATTTTGCGTGTCATAAGGTCTTTGGTTTGGGATAGGATACCCCTTTAAGATCAACGGTCATCGCTTCAATTACGATATCGGTATACGGACGATCACGATAATCACGGGGTTGGGTGGCAATTTTATCGACAATCTCAATACCTGAGGTCACAGCACCGAATGCGGCATAGTTTCCATCTAGATGCGGCGCATTTTGATGCATGATGAAAAACTGTGACGTTTGGGAGTTAGGATCATTGGTGCGTGCCATCGAAAGAACACAACGGGTGTGTTTAAGAGGATTAGCAAAACCGTTGGACGTAAATTCACCCTTAATCGGACGTAATTCTTTTTGTCCTCCCCCTCCCTGAATCATAAAACCAGGAATGATTCGGTGAAAGATAAGACCTTGATAATAATTTTCTTTAACGAGGTGGATGAAGTTGTTCACAGTGTTGGGGGCAACTTCTGGAAATAGTTCAATGGTGATCGTTCCGTAATCTTTAACGTTTAAAGTTACCACAGGATTTACTTCTTTGTGCAATTGACTGAATGTCATAATGATCCTCCCTTAATTCATGGTTAATGAAGTGTATTACATCTCCATTATATACGTTATCTAAAAATATGGCACACGATGTGATTGATATCAAGACTTAATTCGTCTTGATTCGATACTTTCGAAAGCGTACCGTCCCGTAAACTCCAGTCACGATCATCAAACTTCCGATGATGTGATAGTACTGCAAAGGCTCATTGAGAAGAATGGCTCCAGCGATCACAGCAACGATGGTTGAGATATTTGAATAAATAGAAGTAATATGTGCAGGCGCTTTACTCAAGGCGAAATTGACCAAGAAGAAACCACCAATCGATGCAACTATCCCTAAATATAAAATGGGGAGAATGAGTTCGATATGATAGAGATTTGTCACATAGTCGAGCAATCTTCCTTCATAAAGAAGTTTGACCACGTAAAGCATATTGAAGACGACTGCCCCATAAAGCATCATAAAATAGGTGATTTCATAAGGCTTAAGTACTTTTGAAGCATTGCGTGAAGCGATATTGAAGAGTGCAGCAGATAAGACAGCACCGAACAGAAGAAGATAACCGATGGCCTCAAAAGCGATACCATCCCCTAATTTAAAGAACTGGATAAATATCACGCCAGTAACAGAGAGTAAGATGAATAGAAACTGAATAGGTTTCGGCTTTTCGTTTAAAAAGATACCCGAAAGTAATGTCACAAAAATCGGAATCAAGGCGATCATCATTCCTGCTTCACCACTCGTTGTACGCGCTAAACCATACGTTTCAGTCAAGAAATAGAGAATGGGTTGAAAAATCGCAACAGCAAATAAGTACATAAAATGTGATTTTTCAAAACGGATTTTTACAACTTTAAATAAGCGTAACAATTCGAATGTTACAAAAGCGATTAAAAAACGATAAGCAATCAAGCCAATCGGACTGACGAAATCTAAAGCAATTTTAGAAAACATGAATGAAAAGCCGAAAATAGTCGCAAACATAATCCCTGCAAAATGAACATTTTTACTCATAGATCGTCCTTTATGGATGCCAAAATGATAAATAAGCATCTCTCCATACATCATCATAGCAGTTTTCGTTAAGAACTTCTACTGAAGTAGAAAAATTGCATACATAAAGATTTTAAAAATAATAGTAAAAAAGTAATAATAAGATATTGACAATAGTGTATGTCATACAGTATAATAAAAAGCGAGGAGTGATGATATGGACAACACATTAGTCAATAATCTCATCGTCGAATTAAAACGTGGGACACAAATGCTTTCTGTCTTATCACAGTTAAAGACCAATCAATATGGGTACTCACTACTTCAAGCACTTGAAGAAAAAGGGGTAACCATTGAAGCAGGAACACTTTATCCACTGTTGAGAAGACTTGAATCACAAAACCTACTGAAAAGCGAATGGGATACAACGGAGTCAAGACCAAGAAAGTATTATGTATTATCTGAAGAGGGCAAAGAGATCTATAAAGAACTCATTGCAGCATGGAAAATGATTATTAGTGAAACCAATCGCTTAATTGAGGAGGATATCCAATGAAAAATATAATTGAACGCTATATTTATGCGGTCACCAAACGTTTACCAGAAAAAATGAGAGAAGAAGTCAAAGAAGAATTGACAGCAAACATCAATGACATGCTTCCCAAAAATCCATCGGATGAAGATATCGATAAAATTCTTCATCAGTTAGGTCATCCCAGAGAACTTGCAAAGAATTATCGTGGTGAGGATCGTTACTTAATCTCTCCGTTATTCTTTGATGATTACATCCAGACATTAAAAATTGTGGCTGTGATCTTTATTGGAATATCGTTGGTCTTTGGTACCATTGATGCTGTGATGAATATTGATGCTGATACGATTTTTGGTAGTATTGCTGAAGTATTCTCTAAAGTATTCTCCAATGCTTTCAATAGTGTTGTTACAGCGTTCGCATGGGTTACCTTGATCTTCTGGGGGATTGATACAGCAGCGAGACACCATAAGCTTCCCGAATGGAAAACAAAAGATCTTCCCGATTTACCAAAACCTCATACCACGAAGATCTCACGAGTTGAAAGTACAATTGGTTTAGTCTTAGGGACATTCTTTAATGCAGTATTTATCGTCTTGATCTATCGCTATATCGATGTGATTGGGATTTATGAAAATAGTGTGATGGTTCAACAGCTTTTTAACTCTCAAGTGACGAATCCATTCATTATTTATCTTATTATTTCTGCTGTGATTGGTATCTTTGTCGGCACGATGAAACTTCATTATGGCGAATGGCGAATCTCTCTTGCAGCACTTTACACAACCTACCAAATTCTTTCCACATCAATCTTCTTGTTATTCATTAATGCAGATGGTTTATTCTTACCAGGCGTTTATACGACCATTGGCGGTTATTTCACTCAATCGCCTGATGTGATTCGAGGATATTTTGATGATGCGATATTGGGTATTACGATATTTTCCATCATTATGCTAGGTATCGATCTGATCGCAACTTGGGTAAAAACATTAAAATCAAAACGGGCATAAAAAAAAGGTTAGCTGCGGCTAACCTTTTATTCTTAATTGACGTAAGGACGCTTTTCCTCTTCTTTATCAACAATGGGTTGTTTTTCCTCAGGAACGCGTTTTTCTTTTTCTTTACCTGCGTTGAGTTCCTTTGCATATTCACGATACTTCTTATAGCCACCAAAACCATCAATACCTAAATATCCAGCACCGACTAAGGAGACTAACAAGAAGAACAAACCGACCATATTATAATCAAAGTTAGGCAATACAGCAATCACTGTACCCAAGGTTAAGCTAACAATATGAATCCAAAACTTAGGAATCTCTGTTTTTTCACCAAAGAAGACCACAGAGTTAAAATACACTAAACCGCGAGCATAGAAGAAGAATGCGAGGGAGTAACGGTAGACGGTTGACCAAACCGCTTGAGTTGCTAGATCTTGAGTGAGTGCGATGTAAATCATCACACCACCAATGATTGTATCAAAGATGATTTCAATCAGATTAATGGTTCTTAGCACCTCTTTGTGAAGAGATTTCATCAAGGGGATGACTCTAAAAATAGAGAAGATAACGATTGCAATTCCGGTAATCGTGTAAACCACTTCATCTGCGAAAATCATATAAACGCCAACACCAACTAAAATGGCTGCTAGAACAAATTTCAACACCCAACCATAACCATACTTCATCAATAATACCTCCTTTTTATGCTTCTACTTGTATTATAGTGCAATTCATGGTGGTTTGCAATGAACAAACCATAAACTCACTAGGAATGAATATAGCTTGACAATTTTTGAATGGGGACACGGTCATCCATCATTCGCATATCTGCAGTAAATTCCTGGCTTTCTTTGACAACAATCCAAGGATGAATGGTTTTCAAATATGTGACGATATCAAAAAACGTGAATTTATCATTGGAGTTAAGCAAATAAAGATCAGGCGAAAAAGATGTCACGATATGATAGATCGCATCCGCAGTATCCGTAATGAAGGTGGCTGAAGGATACCACCGGGAGGATGCAAAAACTACCCCTTTTTGATCCATTTCTTTTTTAAGAAAATCAATCATTTGATTAGAACCAGGTGCCTCACCGATTTGCCAACTTAGTCTTAAGATATAACTTAAAGGATTCGCTTCCTGAACGAGGATTTCTGATTGTCTTTTATATGAGCCATAATTGTCTTTTGCATCTGCGGGTGTATTCACGGTATAAGGACCTATTGCTTTTGCATCATAGACAGAAACTGTACTGATATAGACAAAAACGATATGTAATTTTGCGCATAAAGTGGCAAGTGTCTTAGCCCAATCGGGGGATCCCATTGCGAAATGAAGGACAATGTCAGGTTGATGCGTGAGTAGAAAATTCTCAATCACTTGAGGTTGATCAACTGGAACAAGTTCTCGATCGTAAGGCAAAACGCTGATGCCATGCGATTCAAATGTTTTTGCGACCACTGGGGCTACTGTCCCATGCATACCGGTGAAAATTGCTTTCTTCATAGGTTGACTCCTTTTCAAAGATGAGTTGAATGTGTTATAATGTTTTTGATAAAACGAGGATGTGAAATGATGAAACAACGAATTATCGCGGCGATGCCGCTCATTAGCTTAACATTATTCTTAGGTGTAGGTATCTTTTATCAGGAATGGGAAAAAGCTGCTGGATTTTTCTTACTCATTCCTTTGAGTTGGATTGTTTTTAGTAAACATCCTTTAAGAAGATTATCTGATTTCATGATTATTATCGCTTTAGGTGTTTTTCTTTGGATTGGCATCACCTTTGAAGTTTGGCATCCCACGTGGTTAGTTTTCTTAAGTATACCATTGGTGGATGTGATTGCGGATAAGAAGTTAACACCCAGACGCCTTGTCTTTATTGGAGTCTTAGGTGTCTATATTCTTCTTGGTGTTTTGTTCAATGAATGGAATCGCGCGTGGATTGTTTTATTTTTCATTCCAATCATCAATACATTATTCTTCCCCAATAAAACATTCAAAAATATCACTAGAGAGCCCATTGGTGAACGCTTTAAGCGCTATGTGATTAATGAAGAAAGAGATGAAGAAAATTAGGAGCCTAAGCTCCTTTTTTTATACCTCTAAGGTTGTAAAGGCGAATTTTTCGACATCAAATAAGCCCTGATCAGTGAGTTTTAGTTTGGGGATCACGGGTAAACATAAGAAGCTTAATGCGATCAGAGGATCATCTTTCATGGTCATTCCTGATTTCATTAATTCCATACGTAAGGATTTAATTTTATCTGCAACATCATATCCTGAAGATGCAGTCATTAATCCAGCGACTTCGAGTCTGAGTGAGACGATGACTTTCCCTTTTTTAACTAAAGCGATCCCACCTTGAATCCTCTTTAATTCCGCTGCACACACGAGCATATCATGATCATCAGACCCAACCATTACGAGATTATGTGAATCATGTGCAATAGTCATACCGAGTGTGCAATCTTTAAATCCAAATCCAGTTACTAACCCTTTGCCTATGGTATGGAGATGATGATGTCGCTCAATGGAGACCAATTTGAGGACATCAATCGATGGATCGACGACAAAGTATCCATCTTGAGTTCTTACATTCATGATGATTTCATCGGTAATGATGTTATGAGGAACTAAACCAATGACTCGGACCCTGTTTGATTTTAGTGGTAAACGCCAATCAAGTTGTTCTAAATCGATATGAACGGTATTGACGACATCATCTGGGATGCTTTCTTTCGTTTGATCCAGTATTTGACCATGTTTAGCGACCAATTGACCTTTTTTATACACCATGATGGGTTCAATTTTCTTTAAATCATCAAAAATAACAAGATCAGCATTTTTTCCTGGAGCGATGCCTCCAATTTGTTTCAATCCATAACACGTCGCGGCATTGAGGGTCGCCATACGTATGGCATCAATGGGATCCATACCCAAAGAGATGGCTAAGTTAATGTTATAGTTGATATGCCCTTCTTGAATTAAATCAAGGGCATGCTTATCATCTGTACAAAATGTGGCACGATGGATATTTTTTTGGTTTATTGCAGGAATAAGATCTGCCACGTTACGTGTTGCAGATCCTTCACGAAGGTGGACGTACATCCCTTTAGCAATGCGTTCTTTAAGATAGTTCATCGCCGTTGATTCGTGATCGGTTTCAATGCCAGCATAAACATAAGCATTTAAATCGTTTCCAAGTAAATCTGGAATATGACCATCAATGGCGTGTCCTTCCATGACATCGATTTTTTGATGAATATCTTCATCGCCTTGAAGAACTGCTGGATAATCCATCACTTCACCTAACCCTAAAATTCTCGGATGATTTTTATAGGAAGCAATCTCAAGCGCGTTGAGTGAAGCACCACTATGTTCAAAAGAGGTAGCTGGTACTGAAGAGGGAAGCATAAAATAAACATCTAGAGGGATGTTTTCACTGGCATGAAGCATGTATTCGATCGCTCTTAAACCTAAAACATTGGTGATTTCGTGCGGATCAGCAACAATGGTTGTCGTTCCCTTTGGCACGATGATTTTGGCAAATTCTTTTGGTGTAAGCATTGAGGACTCAATGTGAACGTGACTGTCAATGAACCCAGGAGATAAATATT
>JBBIMC010000026.1:0-12082 GCA_037444605.1 Mycoplasmatota bacterium
AGAGACATGAGGTGGGTAAAAGATGAATTCTTTTCTGTATATTCAGTCGCATTGATTTCGATCATTGCCTCAATATCCGTTTGAGGTTTACCTTGACGGTAGCCATCGTAATCAGGACGGTTTTCTGGTGCGAGGAGTACAAGTGCTCCAAGCTCAATGAGTGTCGATGATGTATTCGTAATTTCAATCGTATTTAAACCTTCATTCAAGACAAAGAGTAATGGATCTACCGAAACATAAGTGTTATTGTAGAGAGGGATGAGTTGCCAATCATCATACGTCAATTGATTGGGTAAGACTTGATCCCCATAGCGATCGACTTGGAAGTCTTTAGTCACATCCATCCAGGTCATGGGCACATCAATCGTCTTTTGATCGTCATAGAGAACAACCCCGTTAATAGCTATCGATAATGTCAAATTGTTTAACGATTGGCTATCCATGAGTGTTTCCAATGCAAAATGGACGAGTGTTTCATCGTCTAAGGTGACGGTATAGATCGCATGATCACCTAAAGAAAGTGTCTTTGATGGACTAAGGATCTCATCATTATACAGCGCTTCAGGATCATTCATGGGAACGACTCGATCATTTTCCAGTTTTTGGATAAAAGCTGGTAGATCATTGAGATAATCAATATAGGTATAACGTGGGGTGTCAAGTGTGGTTGCTAATGTTTCATACGCTTGACTCAGTTCTAGACCTGTAATTTCATTTTGTGGCACATAGTTATCATAATCATTACTAAAAAAGACAATCACGACGATGACGACGGATAACGACAAAACCGCGACAATAATGTTCTTTAAACTGCTCAAAATATCACCCTTCTTTGTGTTGAATAAAAGTGAAGGCACCAAACACAGTTGTTGGGTGCCTTCATTTAATTGACTACAAATTGTTACTTGGAAGTCTTATTCGAAATCAGCGTCTGTTAAGCCGTAGAATTCTTTTAATCCTTCACGAAGTGCTGCTTCTGATAATAAGAAGCGTTGGTTCATTGCGGTGTTCCAGTCACCGAGTTTAGATAAGACTAAATCTGTCCAACCAGCATCCGAACGGAGTGGTGAAGTTGCTTCTGGGTTACCTGTAATAACTGCTGGGTTCCAAATGTTCTGCCATTCATTTAAGATTGGGCGAACAGTACCATTGTCATCATAGGTCCATGGATAAGCTTTATCAGATACGTCCCAAATTTCTCCAGCTTCCCATAATCTTAAGACTTCATGGAAACCTGGCATAACTGCTGGGTCTTCGAAACGAGCATGGATTGGTGTTGAATACCAAATATCCATTTGTTCGTCGAATGCATCACCAGTAACAAGTGGGAAGGAGTCATTCATTGCTGATTTTAAATTTTCGCCATCAAGGAATTCTTGAGCAGCTCTTGCTTCCCAAGCACGAGTGTCACCAACCCAGAAAGCTGCGAATGTATACGCAATCTTCGCTTGGAGTTGTTCATCTTCAGTATATTCTGGGTTACCATCTAACATAGCAAAGTTGTAAACAGCGAGTGGGTCAAGAACGACACCAACGGTATTACCTTGGTATGCTGTAGAAGGTCTTGGATAAATATCCCAGTCATTGGATTGTGCTGCACCCCAGTGCCCTTCGGTTGGGTTTGCTGCATCGCCCATCATCCATGGGTCGCCATCTAAAGTAAGGATCTTGTTGTCAATGAAGAACTTGAATCCCCACCACCAGCTTGCGTCCATAACTTCGTTAGGAACTAAGCCTTGTGCTTGAAGACCCCAAATGGATGAATCTGCCCATTCAGAAATATAGGGAATCAATGCTCTAACTTCATTGGAGTTAAGGTTGATGTGGTCACCTGAACCATCATATGAAGAAAGTTGCGCTGCAAGAGTCGTTGTTCCTGTGAAAATGAAGCTAAATGGTGTGTCCATTGCGCCCCAGAAATTGGTCATATCTGCAGAATTAACAAAATCTGTATATTCTTCGATTGTCCAATCAGGATCGGGTACGTCGATATTATTTTGTTCAGCAAGTTCTTTGTTAACAAAGACACCCCAAGGTTGTAAGAACTGAGGAAGACCTGCTTGAATACCAAAATAATTCATCATCTGCATAACGCCTGGGTTAAATGACTGATAAAGAGGGTCATTTGAGAATTGTGAAAGGTCAGCAACTAAACCTTTGGTCACGTCATCAACTAAGTTTGTTGATGCCCAGATGTCTGGATAATGACCGTAGTTGGTCTTGAAGTTTTCACGTTCTTGGTCCCAGCTTACGCCACCATCATTTGGACCAGCTGCTTTCGCATAGACGTTAATCTTAACGTTTGGATAAACTTCATTGAACGCCTTAGCTACTGCGTAAATGGTCGCTTGATTTTGACCTGCTAAATCTTCAGGTGCAAGAGTCTTGTTACCGATATCTTCGATGTATGATCCGTCGCCGGACCAAAGCATGACAGTGACGTCACCTTCGATACCTGTATCAAGCGCTTCGTACTTGTCCTGACATCCCGCAATAGTCAATGTAACTGCTAATGCGAGTAAAAGCACTAAATACTTTTTCATTTTTTCCTCCTATGTGTATTTGAGATTGGTTTTAACCAACTCAATTATACCATTGCTTGAAAACGATTTCAATTAATTTTCTCAAAAAACGAAATCGTTTTAGTTAAACCGTGAAACCGCTACCCTAACTTTTCTAAATAATGGCTATCTGAAGGCATAGATCGCGTTATTTATGAAATTTCAGGCGGGAAGTTTCTCGATCACATAACTTGCTGTGGTTGACCCAGAGAGCGTCATCGCTGCTTTGGCACCACCGATATCAAGGGTAAAACTTATCTGGCTGCGGCTCTTGTTGTGTGCGACTAAGACGAGTGATCCATCGGGATTGATGAAACCTGTGACTAACAAACTCGCATGTGTACTGGAAACATCGATGCGTGTTGCGCCTTGTCGGATGAATTTACTAAAATGACCAATCATATAATATTCTTCGTTTTTGGTGTAGGTTCCATCCTCATGGATAGTCACTACTCCTCTACAATTCATACATCCGCCATTCGTCGGTCCATCATTATCGTCGAGCGCTAAATTCCACATCAGAACGCCTTTCGCATGATAGTTGATTGATCCGATAAACACATTTTCTAAATTCCAGGACATATTGGACGCAAAATCAGTCGCCCAATCGCCCCCTGAGCATTCAGTAAACCAAATGCCTTTTTCTGGGTAAAGCTTGTGGAATGTATCTTGTGATGATACTTCACCTCCATAACAGTGATAAGCTGCTCCGTCAACGTAAGGATTGGCAAGAGGATTGCCAACGACATTGACTGGATAAGGATTCGTCCAATTATGATCATACGCAATGATAAGCGTATCGATATTGTTTGCATTGAATGCTTGACCTAAGCGTTGGATAAAGACTGCTTGATCGCTTGCGGTCATGTACATCGTGGGATAACTTGTGGTTTGATGAAGGGGTTCATTTTGTGGGGTCACCGCGTAAATAGGGATGCCATGCGCTTGATATGCTTGAATAAATTTAACAAAGTAAGTTGCATATGCATCAAAGTAATCAGGATTCAAAGACCCACCATTCATCGTTTGCGTGGTTTTCATCCAAGCAGGTGCAGACCATGGAGAACCAATGAATAAAAGATTAGGATTACGTTCTAATGCTTTTTTAATCATGGGGATGACATATTCTTCATCACGAGCGATGGAGAATTGTGACATTGAAAGATCCGTTTGCCCCGAGGGTAAATCATTATAGGAATAATTGGATAGTGCAAAGTCAGATGCACCCATGGGAATACGGACAAAACTGATACCAATGCCATCATTTCCAAATAGATCATCCATTAATGCTTGCTGAACTTCGAGGGGGAGCCCGTTGATGACATACGCTGAAGATTCAGTCATTGCAGCCCCAAAACCATCCATCGTTTGATAAGTAATGGTTGGATTCACTTGAACAGTATAGAGTTTTTCTGGTGCATCAAGCGAAGTTTCAACGCTATCTTTTATAGCAAGCAATTCACTTTTATCACCTTTAGTAAGGTAAGGAGTAATTTTATATTGGTCTATCATGGTTGGGGTCTCCTCCTGATCTTGACATCCATAGATCATCCATGTCATTGCGATCGTAAGTATCATTAACACTATTTTTTTCATTTTGCGGCCTCTCGGGTCGTTTCTCTAATGACAAGTTCAACTGGACATTTGTGAATGGTTGGAATTTGTAATTCAGGTTGTTCAATTAAGTCAATCAGTAATTTTCCTGCTGTCATACCCAAATTTGTTTTGTCTTGTCTAATCGTGGTTAACGGTGGTGTGAAATGTCTGGCAAAGGCAATATCATCAAAACCAATGACTTGAACATCTCCCGGGATATCAATTTTTTGATCTTCAAGATATTTGATCACACCAAGTGCTAGATCATCAGATGTGACAAAAATGACCTCTGGAAGATGATCTAAACGGCTTATAAGTCGTTTAGCACCTTGATAACCACTCGTAAATCCAAAACTCTCAGCAAATTCAATCTTTTCATCATGAAGATTAAAACCGAGTGTCTTTCCGATGTTTTTGCATAAAGTGACACGTTCTTCAAACGCCTTGGAACTCTTAGGACCTGCAATCACGGCAATATCTGTCTTTTTTAAATGTTCTTTTATATAGTTAAGAACTAGTGTCACACCTTGCTCATTATCACTGATCACGGTGTGTATGCCATTTAAAATCATATCAGTAGACACACAGGGAATGCCTTTGCCCACTAATTCATAAAGGCCTTTATCTTGATAATTGCCTACAACGATGTAAATCCCATCGACGCGTTTATTTAAACACCATTCATAATAGGACATTTGATGCTGGCCTAACTTCGTCACGATGAAGGCAAGTTCATAGCCTTTGTTTTCAATATAGGTCTTAAAATTCTGTAAGATGGAAGAAAAGAAGGAGTGCTCTAAACCAATATTCGATTCTTCTGTGAAAATGACACCAATTGTATAGGATCGCTTTGATTTTAGCTTCCTCGCAGATGAGGTGGGTACATAACCAACATCTTTAATGTAATTGAGGATGCGTTGACGTGTCATTTCATTGATCGAGCCTGTGTTATTAAGTGCTTTAGAAATGGTCGAAGGTGAGAGATTCAATTCTTTGGCGATGGCGTAAATGTTCTTTCGATCATCCAATATTAATCAATCCTTTCATAGACCTTGACATATTTAAAGCGCATTTCTGTCGGGAAAATCGAATCATCAATCGTTCCACCCCATGTGCCACCTAAAGCAATATTTAAGATGAGATAATATTCTTTATCAAATGGCCAAGCGGCTTTATGGATGTAATCTTCTTTTTTAAAGGATATCATTAATTTCTTGTCTAGGTAGAATGAGACTTCTTCTTCAGTCCAATCCATGCGATATTCATGAAATCCTTCTAAAATGCCTGGGATTTTGAAAACAGCGGTGGGTTGATTGCCAATATGATGATAATTCGTCTTTGAATGAAGGGAGAAGTGTATGGTTTCTGGATTATGTCCCACATGTTCCATCAAATCGATTTCTCCACATGCTGGCCATCCGACTTGTTCCATATCCGTCCCCAAAAACCAAATCGCTGGCCATGTTCCTGCTCCTTTTGGGAGAGATGCCATCACTTCTACACGTCCATAACGAAGATGTTTTTTGTCTTTTGTTGTTAGTTTTGCAGAGGTGTAATGTCTGTTTTTGTAGTCTTCCTTAAGACCAGTGATGATCAGTTCACCACGGTGAACTCGAACATTTTTGAGGCGATTGGTGTAAAATTGTGCTTCATTATTGCCAAACCCGTGTCCAGCAACTTCAATGTTCCAGATGGTGGGATTTGGGGATCCCTCATAATCAAAGATGTCTTGCCAAAGAAGCTTGTACATGATTTTCCTCCAAATATCGTTGTTTTAACATGAGTTTTGAGCGTTCATTGAGATAAATTCTTGGTGAATTGTCATAGGATGTATTTTCTTCTTCGATAATTAAAAGTTTCGCATCATGACTTAAAGTATGTGTATGAAAAATACCTTGAGGAATTCGATAGATTTTTTGGGGTTCAAGTTGGACAGAATGAAATCTAGCAATTTCATTGTCATGAACCTCAGCAAAATACAATACCGCTTGACCTTCAAGAAGGACAAACGCTTCATCAGTTAAAGCATGTGCTTCTACATAATTGATCTGATCGATCTCAAGTTCATCGATATAATTGAGGATGGCGATACGCCATGATTGAAAGGAAAATAGTTTGCGATAACCTTCATCGTTAAATTGATGGATCTCATAAAATGATGTCATTCTAAATGGACCTCGATTTCTCCCTTAATGTCACTGATTCCTTGATGGATGACTTCTCCATTCATTTTCATCGATTGGATTTGATAGGTATCAACATCGAGTAAAGATGGATTATGATAAGTAATCTTGACAAGAGAACCGTGAATATATGTGGTAATCGATGCTTTACCTTCGATGAAATCATCTTTTGTCAATTTTGGTTCAAGATATAGTTTTCCATAACGCATTTGAATACCGAACACTTCTGTTCTTAAGAGTTTTAAGAACCAAGATGCGGATCCAGTGAGAAATGGGTACATGCCAATCCCACGATCGGTGAAATATTCAGGAATTCCTGCAAACACGTACGCATCTTTATCAAGTGCACGGGCGAATAAGGTGTGCCAGGCTTCTCTTCCTTCATGAACTAAACCATATTGATATAGTCCATACGCATACATCATCGCCATATGCGAGAACACAGCTCCATTTTCTTTGTGTCCATAAGCGAACCCATAAGCTCGGCCCATATTCGTGAGAACTTGGTGATAATTCGTGTTAAGCTGATACCCTCCAAGTTGAGGTTGGAAAAGCTTGGTGCGGGTAGTTTTTGCTGTCTTTACGGCTTGATCGAAAGTTGCTGTTTGCGATAACAATGCCATGGCTTGACCTGTTAAATTCATTGAGGATGGATTATCAACATCCAGTCCATCATTGTTGAAATAACTTTGGAATCTTCCGTGATCAAATGCATTGTTGATCAAGTGTTTAATACGATCTTCGGCTAATATTTTCAAACGATCAACGACGATTTTCTTCGAATACGTGATGGATTCACCTGAAAAGTGAAGCATGCGGTCAAAGAAATGCGATAAAGAAACGTTGGTATTTAATAATTCTTCCATTTCGATAAATAACTCGATGGTATCGCCATCAAGCGTATTAATCATATCGGCTAGAATGCGTAAGTTATTGGCATACATGTGTGTGAAAGCAATCGTTTCACCCTTCTTGTGGGCCATATCAAGACCATCATTCCAATCGGCGTCTTCAAGTTTGACAAATCCATGTTCGCCAATATTGTGGTGACCCACGAGATTTTGAAGGAGTAAATGTTCCAAAATAGTTCCCTGGTAAGCCCCTTGATCTTTATTTTTTACATAGGGGGTATCAAAAGGACGTGTCTTCTTCGTATAATGCGTGAATTGATCTTGGAAGTAACCTTGTTTACGAAGCAAGAAATCAAGATCACCTGTTTCATCAAGATACATTTTCACCGTAAGAAGTGGCCATGCCCCATGATCGGACCAAACCCGGGTAATCATATTGCGATCCGCTTTAAACTCACCAGGTTTATCACCAATAATCGTGGCATTTGAACCATCAATTCTAACACCAAAGAAGTTGTTATATAGCATGTCAGTCACTGAAGCATCATTCATCATGATCAGCGCGAGTAAATCTTGCCATAGGTCACGCCATCCTTTACCACCACGACCATAATCGTGATGAGGTAAATAGGAGTTTCCAAAGTAACGTCTTAACATGGGTTGTAGAACGACCCATGATAAAGCTTGACTTTGGGTTTCATCACCTATCCTGAAGGATAAACCTTTTAAGTACTGATCAAAGAATGTATGAACCTTTGACAATTCATGGTTAAACATTTTTTCATTGAGTAAATTACGTGAGGAAAGTGAGCTTTCTTTAGATTCATGAATACCTATCGAAAGATAAAAAGTAACCGAACCTTGAGGTTTGAGGTCAATCGGTTGAAATTGAATCGCGCCGATCGCTTCATACCCATTGATCGATGTTCCCACAGGTGATAGATGATTGAGTCCACGTGGAAACAAGGTGTTTCCACCTGCCATAAAATCATCCATGATAGGGATATAACCTTGGATGTTTAACTCATGACTTTGAGCATACACACTGTAGATGTGATGATTGGTCTTGTGTCCGCGTTCATCAAAGGATAACGTAGGTTGATTGATAACGCCAAAATCAACCACTTCTGTCTGATTTAAGAGTGAAGTGACATGTCTATGATCGCGTATATTATCTGCACTACGACTATATAAAGGAATCGCTGTGGTGATGGTAAGTTTTATTTGTTTGTCTGAAGTATTAGTGAAGGTGATTTTATGGAGTTCTACCGTGTCAGAAAGTGGAACATAGGAAAGGATTTCCATTCGATTTTTTTGGTTATCACGAATGATTTTATGCGATAAAAAGTCGGCTTCAACATGCACTTGATCATTTTGCTGAAGATGGGTCTGTCCATTTGCAAAATAGAGAGTTCCATCAACATCGAAAATGATGTTTCTTGACATCGATAAATGATACAGATCAAGGGCTGTTGTCGGTTCTGTCGCGTAATGATGATGGGAAAGTTTGACATCGCCACCCCAATAGGGTGAGATCGTTGATCTTAAGCCCTTAAAGTTAAATAATGGAAAATATTCTCCAGTATTGAGTTGATAGTGCTTGCTTAGTTTTGTCATGATTTTATCTACCTCGAACGATAGGAAATCGGTTTCCTGTTTTTATTATAATCAATTTTCAACAAAAGTAAAGGGCTTTCATAAAAAAAGCGAAATCGATTTCGAAAATCAATTTTCAGTTGTAGTTCCGTTATAAAAAAAATAAATACAAGCGATTGTTTAACTTGTACTTTATGATTTAAGACTTGCTTTTTAAAGGATTCCCTTGTGATCGTAGAGGATATCTGCAGTTTCTACCAAAGTTATTCCCTCCTGATCAACAATTAATGCACCATCATCGGGAATGGTAAAAATGGGGTGATGATAAGCACGAAATACCTTTCTAAGTGCAGCTTTTTGTTTTTTTCGACGCCGATAATGAACTTCTATAGAAAAACCATGAAGTAAATCAAGTCCTTCTTCATAACGAAATGCTTGATAATCTTTGTCTTTAGAGATATGGTAGTTTTGAAATTGAATCATTGCTCCCGCAGATGATCCAATATAGATCTTTTGATGATTTTCAATCGCCTCTTTTAAGTTTTTTTCTTGGATACGCTTCATCATTTGATCGGGTGAACCCCCTGGAAAATAAAGAATATCCGCTTGACTTATCTTATCTTTCGCGTCTTTCTCACTATCTTTCAAATAATCGATCCAGAGCAGGTTTTCCTCTTTGATCCCATAGGGTGCAAAACTCGATACCATCTTCTGATAATACTCGCTTCCAGGTGCATAAAAATCGTGATAACTCTGTTCGGTTGGGAAATCTTTATCAAAGAACGAATACAAAAGTATCGCTACTTTATCCGTACTTTTAATGATGTCATTTAATGCATCAACTAAGGGTTCAGTTCCTAAAATACCTCGACTCATCAATACATTGATCATAATTATTCTCCTTATACTTTAGTAGTAAAAAATAGGGAATTCTCCCTATTGTATTTTCTTTATCTCATGAAGTGCTCTATCGAATACTTCATCTTCCGTGATTCCATTCGTGTCAATAATGACATAAGGAATTTCATAGACCGCACATTGTGCAGCCACTTTTTTTGTATAGTCTGCGAGAAGATTTTTGAAATAGGTCTTATTTTTATCAAAGTTTTCAATCTCTTGTTCGCGACCACGTGCCATAATCCGTGCTTCAAAGTTTTCCCAATCCACATCGAGAATCAAATAGAGATCGGGTTGTTTGACTTGATTCATATAGGCATGAAAGACACCGTTGTACATATTCATAATGGTTGGCATGCTCTTTAAATTGTGTTGAGCAAATAACCAGTGTTCAACCAAATCACGGTCAACGATAAAGGATCCTTCATACTTGACTTGATTGAGCCAATGATTGTGAATGAAGTAAATCTGTAATAACATTTCGACATTGCTCTTTTGCTCATAGAGCCAACGCAGCAAAGTGTTAGACACTTCATCATCTCTTTCAAACTCTTCCATGACAGGCAAGTTCAATGCTTGACCCAAGCGTTGAACCAGCGTGGACTTTCCTGATGCGATCATACCACCAACAGATATTTTCATGATGTTCTCCTTTTAACGATCGGTCGTTAGATAATCTAACCCCATTTTTTCAAATTTGAGCATTTTCTTCATCTCATTCACGGTATAAACCGCGAGTTTAAATCCTTCTTCTTTAAGATCATTAATTTTTTGACTATCCAATTCTTCATGCCATAACGACAAGTCAATTCTATTCACTTTAGCATCATAAATGATATCATCATTAAATTTCCCCAATAGTAATTGTAACTCAACTTCACTATTTAATGCCCTTAGGAACTTCAAGTAATTGAGGTTAAACGAGATAAAGATCGCTTTTAATCCAGGGTGATCTTCCACGATATTCATCAATTGGGTCAGTGATTCCATCGATTGGACACCTTTAATTTCGATAACAGCCACTTTATCATAAAAAACACAGAGTTCAATAAACTCGTCAAACTTTGGAATCTTTAGTTCTTTGTATTGTTTTATATTTTTACCAGAATTGATGGTATAACTTTGAATTTCTTTGTAGGTTAAATCACTTATCAAAACTTCTGATCCTGTCATTCGTTTGAGATCATGATCATGGATGATGACAAATTCATGATCCTTTGTTTCATGGATATCACACTCAATACCATAAAACCGTTGTTCTTTACCGGCGAGTTCAAATGCAGGCATCGTATTTTCAGGTGCTTTCGAGGACAACCCTCGATGGGCGATTAATTTCATAACGACCTCATGCTGTCTGTTAACATTATAGTTTTATTGTATCATTTCTTGAGGTGATTTGCACAACAAAAAAAGCGAAGAGAAAGAGATTTCTTTCGACTTCGCTTCATCATAGATGAATATGACATTCAAATGGATGACTTAACGATCCACTTATCAAAGATAAAGATGAGTTGAGGGAGTAAAACTAATACGGTTAGCATACCAAAGAATGCGCCTAAAGCAATTTGTAACCCGATCTGTTGAATCGTTAATATGGAAGAGATGAGCCCAATAGATAGTCCTGCGATGGCAAAGATAATCGCAGATGTAGTAATCGATGGGGCCGTATCCTTGATCGCCATCTCAATAGACTCATGAGCATTTTTCATTTTTCTTACTTCAATGTAGCGCTTAGTAAATAAGATGGCATAATCAATGGTTGCACCAAGCAATATCGTGGATACGATGAGATAACCCAAGAAGGAAAGCGGGTCTCCAATCAAATAGGGTACTGACATCGCTAAAAATACAGAGGTCACAATCACTAAAGGAAGAATGATCGGTAATAATAAATTTTTGAAGGTGATAAAGATGACAATCATGATTAACCCGAGTGCGATTAAATTGACGAATAAGTAGTCATCTTGTATGACATCTTTCATCGTCACAGCAGCCGATGTTGAGCCAAGGATATAAGCTGTCGATATGTCAAGCGCTTCAAGATGATTGAGGATAGTTGCGTAATGGTCAAACGCTTCTTCTGATTCCTCAGGCATATCTAGATCAAGGATAATTCTCGCCCACCCTTGTTGTTGGAATGTTCCTTCAAGTGAGCTAAGAATCAATGGATCTGTCGTTAGTTCGAGTAACGCAGGATATCCTTGAATCGATTGAATAGGGAGCGTTTCATCTTGAAAGAGGGTTGACATCAAGAGTGTTTCATTCGTCATATCTTCTTCAATCAAGATGACCATCTGAGTGTGATACCCAAACTGTGCAACAACGTCTTGTTCATCATCATAATACGAAGATCCCTCACTTCCGGTTAATGAGGATTCACCATATATGAATGTATTAT
>JBBIMC010000027.1:0-12033 GCA_037444605.1 Mycoplasmatota bacterium
ACACGATTAAAAGGCATGGAAGAGAAGAAACTAAATAAAGTTTTGATTATCTTTTCCATCACCTTACTTATATTTGAACTCTACAAGCAGCTCATCTTTAGCTATCAAGCAAATTGGAATTATCAATGGTATGCTTTTCCTTTTCAATTCTGTTCGACACCGATGTATATTGCTTTAGCTGCAGGGCTAACAAAAAATAAAGTGATCAAAGAGGCAATGATTAGTTTTCTTGCCACATTTGGTTTATTTGCAGGTACCGCTGTTATGGTCTATCCAGCAACGGTGTTTGTTCAAACCACAGGAATCAACATTCAAACCATGGTGCATCATGGGGGGATGACCATTCTTGGTATTGGCTTGTTAGCCAATCATGTCAAGTTGAGATGGTCTTCTGTGATTAAAGCATCGATTGTCTTCGCGTCTCTCATGGTGATTGCTATGATGATGAACGGAGTATTCAATACCTTTATTCACGATGGCACATTTAATATGTTTTTTATTAATCACAAGTTTGAAAATGGAATCCCTGTCTTAATGATCTTCCAACCCTTAGTTCCACACGTCATCTTTCTTTTCATTTATCTATTTGGATTTATGTTTTGCGCAAGTCTAGTTTTTGGAATACGTTTTGGTATCAGTAAAATTCGTTTTCAGAAGAAACCCATGTATCAAAGAGCATAGAGCGATTGTCATTGATCTAGTTAACCATTTCACCAATTAATTGGGGGATTGCTATTTGGAAAACATGCTATTCGACAACAAAATGAAATCTTTGGCAATCGATTTCTTTAAAGCTGGAGCAGTCATGACAGGTGCAATCTTTGTCATCAGCCTCGTCGTATTTCTATCTGGTGGGATTGAATTTTCCTCTGTGTTGATCATCACTGGATTGATTTTCAGCATATTTTATTTATTTGGAATCATCTTTTTATTTCAGCAAAAAAAGATATTATTCGATCACTCGACAATCGAAATCAAGTCGATTTATCAACGCCAAAGCAAGGTGATAGAACTTGCTGACATAAAACAAGTCAAGATTATCCATATTGGTAGTTATCAGCCTAAAATCGTGATTAAGACAAACAAGTGGAGATATGCCATCAATTGTATTAACACAACACCGACTCAAAGTATATTGAATATAAAATCCTATTTCAAGATAAAAAAGATTATGACAATATATAAAGATCGCGGAATAAGATGGTGAAGCACGACTCGTTTTCGTGAGTGATTAAGTTATAATGGATTTATGAGCATAAGTATCCTTTTATTTTCGAGCGATAATTATTCAGGATTGATGTCAGATTTCTAAACATCATACGCCATTGATCCACATATCCTATGAAATAATATGCAGGAATACATTATGCATTCAACCAGTAGATACACACTTCACATAAATCATTTTAAACAAAGAGCGGGGGATATTTTTGAAAAAGAATCTCATTTTATTACTCTTCATGTTTTCGTTCTTGGTTGTTAGCACCACCTATGGAGCTGGCACGAGATCGGTTTATTTTTTTGATAGACAAACAGGTGAAACGACTCTTCTTACATCGCAATGGTTAAAACAAGATGTCATTGATGTTAAGGATTCTTGGTTTAGTAAATTTGAGGAAAATACTGTGAGTGGCATTATCTTTATTGAAGATAGTCGTGAGTATGCAGTTATTCCTTATGTGCATCATAGTAATTTTGGATCTTTGAGTATACAAGAGTTCTATCAAGATCATGTGGACTCAACGTATGAGCTCACATGGATGAAGAAGACAAGTAATGCGTCACTTTCTTTTGAAGTTATCAGCGAACAACCTCTTTGGGCGTCTGTAGAGATCACTCAATCTATTCCTGGTACGACGACAAAATATGGTAGAGGCATCTACACCATGCCTGTATTTGATGGTTTTGGGAATCGAATTAGTGAGTTATCTTTTGCTGAAAACGATTATATGAGTCTAAATGAATCATGGAATGACTTTATACCACGATTTGTTCTACAACAGTTCATTTTTATAGAAATTGAACTATCTACTCATCATCCCATGACCATTTTTATGCCCGTTTACTTCTTGGGAGGATCCAACTTAATGGAAGTTGGAGACCAAGAACATTATCTTTACCCATATCGTGGTCATGATCTCGTTTTTGAAGCTGAAATCCTGAGGTTGCGTCCACCTTATTGTGGTTTTGATTGTATTCACGAGAACGTAACCACAGGTATTTAGTTTATACTGTCATTATCATCATTCAATAACATCAAGTATAAAGAACTTCATGAATGAGAATTTACTTGAATCACTTGATACAGTGAACAGATAGTCTATTAAACGCCTCCTTAGCGACATCGGAAGAGGTGTTTTTTGTTGACTGATGTAGCAAGATTTTTTAACCGAAAATACATCGATAATTAATCAATGAGTAGAATTAGATGATACCACATTCCACTATGTTAAATGCTTTTCTATCGAGGACCAAAAGTGTTATAATTCGAATAGATTTATGAATACAAAGATATTTATTATAGATTTCAACACAAAAGGGGTATGAATCATAGATGAAACGAACAATTAAAGCATTAAAAATCATCTCGATTACTATATTATCGTTGATCCTTGTCATGGTCATAGGATTATTTATTTACTCTAGAGATTCCTATGGACCTTTAACAGAGATGTATGATGCGATTGACGCATTGACACTAGATGATTTAGAGATCATAAATGATGTTGATCAAATCAGTTATTTTGTCGATCAACCCAAGAAAAATATCGTCATCATTCCAGGAGGTAAGGTTAAACCCGAAAGTTATACGTATCTTGCTGTTATGCTTGCCTTAGAAGGTTATGATGTTACCATCGTAAAAACCGTGTTTAATCTTGCTATTTTAACCCCGAATTATGGATCAAGATTCTTAAAAGAAGGCATGAATAATGTCGTGATCGGTCACTCATTAGGAGGGACAGTAGCAAGTATCTTCAGCAGTGGTAACAACGATGTCAGCGACATCGTCTTTTTAGCGAGCTATCCGATTGCTGATGTATCTGATAAACATGTATTAGTCATCACGGGAGAATATGATCTGGTTTTGGATCAAAACAGTCTTGATGAGAGCGAAAGCTTAATGCCTGTTGATCGAATCATCTATGAAATTACAGGTGGGAACCATGCACAGTTTGGTTGGTACGGAGAACAAAAAGGTGATGGGGCATCGACCATCACAACCCAGGAACAACAAGATTTAATCATTAATCGGATTATTGAATTCATTGATTAAAGTAGCATAACTTTTGATTGCAAACCTATTTTCCGATAAGATGGTATTAGTCAGCAAAAGGAGTTTTAACATGCAATCATATTATGTTATTTTATTTTATCACTATACACAAATCGATGATTTAGAAGATTATCGCAACGAACATCATCAATTTTGTCATGAACATCAATTACTCGGAAGAGTCTATGTTGCATCAGAGGGCATCAATGGAACAGTTTCTGGATTGAAAGATGATGTAGAAGCCTACATGGTCTATTTAAAAAGTGATCCTCGTTTTGAAGGTATTGTCTTTAAAATTGATGAAGCCGATGAACATGCGTTTGATAAGATGCATGTCAAAATCAAAAAAGAACTGGTCAATTTAAGTTTAGAAGAAGATATCAATCCGAAAAAACTCACAGGCGAATACGTTGAACCCAGGGATTTCTACTTACGAATGCAAGATCCGAATACTATTGTCATTGATGCAAGAAATGATTATGAATCAATGATTGGTCATTTCAGAGGTGCGATTAAACCTAACATTCGAAATTTTCGAGAACTTCCTCAGTGGATTAAAGATAATGCATCCCTGCTTGAAGGCAAAAACATTCTTACCTATTGTACAGGGGGTATTCGCTGTGAAAAGATGTCTGGGTTCTTAAAAGCAGAGGGTTATCAAAACGTGGGGCAACTCAAAGGTGGTATCGTCACATATGGGAAGGATGAAGTGGCTCAAGGACAATTATGGGACGGACAGTGTTATGTCTTTGATAAGAGACTTAAAGTTCCCATCAATCGTGTAGAACATGTGATTGTTGGAAGAGACCATTTTGATGGAAGCCCATGTGAAAGACAAATCAATTGTGCGAATCCAGAATGCAACAAGCAGATATTAACTTCTGAAGAAAATGAACATAAGTATTTGGGCGGATGTACACTCGCATGCAGTCAACATCCAAGCAATCGCTATGTGATCAAGCATCAATTATCCTCAGATGAAGTTCAAGAAAGACTTGCAAAAATCTCAAATTAACTATAAATAATCCATCGTCGATGATGGATTATTTTTCATCTAATGTGACATTTCATGATGCGATTTTTACGCAACGATTGACAAAAGTGATGGATTAAGGTAAAGTGATAGAGGTGTTATGGCCATCACGATTTACATAAGGCCATTTTTATTTGCAAAGGGGTTTAAATAGATGATTACAGTATCCAATGTGAGTTTAATATTCTCGGATAAAAAGTTATTCGAAGATGTCAATTTAAAGTTTTTACCAGGAAATTGTTATGGTGTGATCGGTGCCAATGGCGCTGGAAAATCCACATTTTTAAAGTTATTATCGGGTGAAAGAGAACCAAGTTCAGGCGAGATCATTATCGAGAAGAACAAGCGTCTCGCGGTCTTGAGTCAAAATCAAAATGCGTTTGATGACTATACGGCACTAGAAACAGTGTTTATGGGACACAAGAAACTCTTTGAAATCATGCAAGCCAAAGAAAAGATCTATCAAAAAGAAACGATTACGGATGAAGAAGGTTATGAACTTTCCCATCTTGAAGCAGAGTTTGCTGAACTTAACGGATGGGATGCGGATTCGGATGCCGAGAAGTTACTCAATGGCTTAAATGTTCCCTCAAGTGAATTCTATAAAAAGATGAGTGATATCCTGCCTAAACATAAAGTGAAAATTCTTTTAGCACAAGCCCTCTTTGGTAATCCCGATATCTTACTCCTTGATGAACCAACGAATAATCTTGATTTTGAAGCGATTGGGTGGTTGGAGAATTTTTTAGTGGATTATCAAAATACAGTTATCACGGTTTCCCATGACCGTCATTTCTTAAATAACATCTGTACACACATGGTGGATATTGATTATAATCAAGCCAAGCTCTATGTGGGTAATTATGATTTTTGGATGGAATCTTCCCAACTCATTCAAAAATTAATGGCGGATAAAAACAAGAAAAAGGAAGAAAGAATTCTCGAACTAAAGGCATTTATTGCACGTTTTAGTGCCAATCTCTCGAAATCTTCTCAAGCAACATCACGAAAGAAAGCATTGGAGAAAATTCAACTCGATGAGATTATTCCCTCTACACGCAAATATCCTTTCATTGGTTTCGAAATCGAGAAGATGCTAGGAAAAGATGTGCTAGAAGTTGATAATTTAAGTGTCTCTCTCGATGGAAATAAGCTCTTTGAGAATGTATCCTTCACTATGAACCGTGGTGATAAAGTGGCCTTATTAGGCGATAATGACTTAGCAAAGACCGCACTACTTAAAATCCTTGCCGGAGAACTTGAACCTGAAACAGGAACGATTAAATGGGGTCAAACTGTCACCAAATCATATTTCCCCAGCGATAACGATGATTACTTTGTCGGTAAAACCATGAATCTTATTGAATGGTTAAGACAATATTCGAAAGAACCCGCAGAGTCCTATATTCGAGGTTTCTTAGGAAGAATGTTATTCAGTGGGGATCAACCTCTAAAAGAAGTTAAATATTTATCAGGTGGCGAAAAGATGCGTTGCATGTATTCCAAACTTATGCTATCGCAAGCAAACACACTCCTTATTGATTCTCCAACGATCCACTTGGACCTTGAAGCAATTCAAGCAGTCAACAGAGGATTTGAAGAATATAAAGGATCACTCATCGTCGCATCACATGACCATCAGTTATTACAAACGGTGTGTAACAAGGTTATCGAAATCGCAGATCTTGGGTCCTACACCTATGAAGGGACATTGGATGAATATATTGATAACAAAGAGATCAAGCAACGCGTAAGTTTCCTATATAAAGAAGATAAATAATGATTACAAAGATTTAATCATCATGATTAAGTCTTTTTCTTTTTCATTATAGACATGCAAACCACAATCAACTTTTATTCAATCATTAAGCACATATGCTATAATGACATCAATAGAATAAACAGTAAGTCTTAGGGGGGATTCGCATGCAAATCATCCAAAGTATCGTGGTATTCATCGCGTTCTTGTCATTTATTATCGTATTAAACCAGAAAAGGATAAATCAACGATTAGTTTTATCATTCATCATCATCGCGTTCATCATCATCACCTTTTTAAGTTCGTTTACCAATACCAATTGGCAACTCACGCCTGTTTTTTTCTTTTGGATATTCATCTTTGTCTATGAAGTGATTAAACCTTCGAAGGTGGTTTACAAGGTGATTTTTATCACCACATCTACACTGATTTTGCTTCTATCTTTAGGATTAATCTATGCATTTCCAGCAGGGAATATACCTAACCCTTCAGGAACATATCCTATAGGAACGCTGACATTTACAATAGAAGATGAAGACCGGTTAGAGTTATATACAGAGGATCCATTAGATACGCGTAAATTTTCTTTTAGAATATGGTACCCAGCAAGCAATACAGGACCTAATGATCCCATTCAATGGATCGATGCCAAAGAGATTTCACGAGAGCTCGCTAAAGGTATTGGATTACCTTCATTTGTTTTAGATCAAACCAGTGAGATCCGTTCTCATTCCTATTGGTTTACGAGCATTAGCGATGAAGAAGAAAACTATCCCGTGGTGATCATCTCTCATGGATGGGGAGGTTTCATGAGTTTACACACAGATTTAGCGGAAGAACTCGCGAGTCGTGGATATATCGTTGTTTCTATCGATCATACGTATGGTTCAGTCGCAACCGTATTTCAAGATGAGATTGTCTATCAAAACCAAGATGCATTACCCGAACGAGAAGAAGCGAATTTCTTAGCTGCAGCAAATCAACTCGTGTATACGTATGCTGGAGATATTGCAAAAACACTGGATTACTTAGAAGAAATGAATACATCAGAAACTTCTTTTTTTGAAGGAAGACTTGATTTAGAAAATATTGGTCTCATTGGACATTCAACCGGTGGTGGTGCTGATGTTGCGGTTGCACTTAACGATGATCGCATTGATGCGCTGATTGGTCTTGATGCATGGGTTGAACCTATTCAACTCACTGAGATAGAAAACGGATTAAACATACCCACCGTTTTCCTTAGAAGTGAAGCATGGGAAGTAGGATTTAATAATGAGCATCTTTACGCATTGATTGAAAACAGTACACAGGCAAGATTGTATCAGATTGATGGAACAACACACTCCGACTTTTCGATGGCCTATATGTTTTCACCTCTCACAGGAATGATAGGATATACGGGATCATTGGACAAGGATTATTTAGTACAAATGCAAAAAGATGTGATGAATTTATTCTTTGATGAACATTTAAAGGGCATAACAAACGCATCGATTGATTTATCAGATTATCATGAACTTCGTGAAATTGAAACACCATAATTTGTTTTTTCGCATACATATTTTCATTCGCTCCTCTTTTCAACTGAGGGGCGTTTTTTTATACCGATAATGATTGTGCGATAGAGATGTTTATTTTTTGTTTATAATAGAAGTGAACAAATTCGGTCAAGTATTCAACCATAGAAACACGTATACTAGAAACGTGGTGAGATGATGAATGAATCAATAAAAGAAATTGCAAAGCTGCAGCAGTATATCGAAGTCCATCTACAAGAGAGAATTACCTTACTTAGTTTAGCGCATGAAAGTCATTATTCTCCTTGGCATGTGGATAAACTCTTTAAGCGACATTTGAATAAATCCCCTATGCAATACATCAAAGAAAGACGGTTAACGTTGGCTGCACTGATGTTAAGAGATCAATCCATAAAAGTGATGGATGTTGCCTTAGAGTTCTTATTCGACTCACATGAAGGGTTTACGCGTGCGTTTTCCAAACAGTTTGGGATAAGCCCATATCGATATAAAATGGAAGCCCCTGCAATCAAGTTATTCTTACCTTACATTGTCTCTGACTACGATACGTTTAAACAAAGGAGAACCGAAAAAATGGAAACGAAAGCAATCCCCATTTTCACACAGGTCATTGAAAGACCTGAACGTAAATTGATATTAAAACGCGGAGAAAAAGCTAAACACTATTTCGCTTATTGTGAAGAAGTTGGATGCGATATTTGGGGGATATTGACATCGATCAAAGAAGCGCTTTATGAGCCGGTGGGCTTATGGTTACCCAATAAATTAAAAGCAGGCAAATCCACCTATGTTCAAGGAGTTGAAGTTCCTATGACCTATGACAAACCGATTCCTGAGGGATTTGAGATCATCACGTTAGAACCACAACTCTATATGGTATTTCAAGGTCCCAAGTATGATGACTGTCAGTTTATGGAAGCCATTGACGATTTTAACCAAGCGCTAGCATCCTTTGATCCAAATCTCTACGGCTATGCATTTGATCTTGATGAAGCCCCTGTGTTTCAACTTGAACCCCGTGGTGAACGAGGATATATTGAAGCGAAGCCAGTCAAGAAGATGACGATTTAGATGATCGTTCATAGGGACAATCTCTAACTTAAAAGCACTCAACTCAAAGATGAGAAGAGTGCTTTTTTTAGCATTAATCTAGATCTTTGAATTTGATGATTTAAGTATCTTTGATCTTGATGAAAAGAAATTCGCTTCTTCATGAACTTCTTACTTACACATGGATCAGCAGCATTTTTAGTTTGATGTTAAAATTATTAAAAAATATCTTCATATTTCCGCTATAATAAAGGTAAATACTTCGTATACGAGGAGAGACATATGAAAAAAAAGGTATTCATCATTTTAAGCATACTCTTAGTTTTTTTAGGTAGTATCGGTATCCAGTTTGCCATTAACATGGGAATTGACCCTCTACCTTCAAGACCTTCCGGTGAATACAATTCAGGGGGTGCTGACCGCCTCCTTTATTACTTCTATCAGGAGGAACTTGGCCAACCTGTGGATGGAATTACGCTTACAGATGATTTCATCAATACAGAACTTGAGGGAACCTTTGACTATATTAATGGTCGTTATGATGTCGCTGATTTCAGAGTCAATGCCTTAATTCGACTCTATCTCTCCTACGGTGATTTGATGGCTCAAGATACCCAGGATGCCATTGAAGATGTCTTGCTTGGCTTTAAGTACTGGATGGACCAAGGTGGTGAAGATTCGATGTGCTTCTGGTCAGAAAATCATCAAATCTTATTTGCCTCAGAGGAATATTTAGTAGGACAAACATTCCCCGATCGGATCTTTACCGTGGATGGGAAGACGGGACTAGAACATATGGCCATGGCTAAGACGAGAATTGAAGCATGGCTCTATCAAAGATTCACTTATGGATATACCGAATGGTATTCGAATAATTATTACCCAGAAGATATCGGTCCATTATCCAATCTAATCCAATTTGCTGAAGATGAAGATCTTGTGGTTCGTGCACAAATGGCGATGGATTTGCTTTGGTATGATATGGCTTCACAAAGTTATCGCTATGAGGGTGTCGATGTACAAGGGGCACCACGTATATACTATATTTTTAACGCATCATCAGGGAGAAGTTATTCCGATAATCGAATGAGCGATGATACCGGTAATCGGATGAGAGATTATATTGATTACGTCATTCAACCTGAAGAAACGAAAGATCTAGAAGATGGATGGGGATCATCAGCCAACGGATTTTTCAACGCATTCCGTCAAATGATGGATGCTAGAGATACCGAAGGTGATCCGTATTATCAAGTCCCTGAAGTGATAAAAGCCATCTTTAATGATCCAGCAGAAGAAAAGATCGTTAGAGCGTCACAGTCGTTAAATGTCGAAGAATTAAAAGGTGAGGGATTGCTCGGACAAGAAGATCATCAGATCATGATGCAATGGGCAATGGAAGCTTTTAGCAATCCCGAAGTCGTTAATAACACCATTAAGTATATGGATCGAAATGATATGTTTACCAATGAGTTTTTAAATGATTTTAAATTGGTCAACCTTTGGCCACTGCGTGCATTTAATTTATTAGGCATGGTAAGTCGCACATTAAAGCCATCGACCAATGGGGTTGCTATTGAGCGTGCGAATGTTTATACGTATAAGAATGATCACTTCCTGATGTCTACTGCGCAAGCATATCAAATGAATGAATATGCCGATCAACATGCAGTTCATCAGTTCAATCTTTCCAATGAAGTATCTGTGTTTTCGACTCAACCCGCGAAAATTCAACGACGTTCTGGAACGCCGACGTATTGGGTAGGGAACGGAAGACAACCCATGAGTGTTCAGGAAAAGAACGTCAACATCTCCATCTATCAACCCCCAACAAAAGTGGGTTTTATGGAACCTATGATTCTAAAAGATACGACGCATGTCTTCTTCCCACAACAACTCTTTGATGAAGTGAATATGGATTATCTTGATCAAGGGATGATCTTTGGACGGGTTAATTCATCCTATATTGGGATTCGTGCACGCTATGCCTTAGTCTTCACACCATTTGAAACATCCAATAAAGAAGGCGATCAAGACGATATGCTTAAACGAGGCTCTGTAGGAACAATCCTTACCGAGGATTACGATTTAGTACAAACAGGCGTTGGTGATCATTATTATGTGACCGAGATGTCATCCTCTGAGATTGAAACATTTGATGGATTTGTCAATCGCATGATGGCAAACACGTTGGTTTATAACGAAGAAAACCATGAAGTCAGCTATTCGACAACGTTATATTTAGAATCCGGTATCACTATGTTAAAAGCGACGATGCAAGGATCCTTTTGGATGGATGATGTCTTACAAGATCTCGAATATCCCCGTTTTTATTCACCTTATGTCGATGGCGAAATCGCAAGAAAGCCCGAAACGATTATCTTCAATTTTGAAGGACATCAACTCACCTTAAATTTCGAACAAAACTCACGGGTTATGTCATGAGACAGATTGGACTTCAAACATATACCGTTCGTCAGTTGATGAAAGAAGACCTAGAATTTACACTCTCTGAACTCAAGTCCATCGGTATTCAGCAAATTGAAGTGTCACGCATGCCCATCGATGACGAGACTGCCCAAAAAATAGTCCAGAACTCATTTGATGTGTGTTCTTTGCAGATCACGATGAAAAAGCTATTCCATCAAACGGATGCAATCATTCGTTTTGCACAAACAGTGCATACAAATCACGTCGTTGTCTCCGTCTTACCCTGGTGGGGACATATTCCCATGATTGGCATTAAGCTATTTGTCAAAAAGATGCATCAACTGCTTCATATCTATGAAAAAGAAGGCATCACCGTTTCGTTTCATCATCATGCGTATGAGATTAAAAACGATATCTTAACTGTGCTCGATACAAAGTTAGATCAAAAGATAGGCTTTATAATCGATACCTACTGGATTACCTTCTCGAATAAAGATCCTTTGACGGTGTATCAACACTTTAAACATCGCGTTAAAGGGATTCACATAAGAGATTACCTGGACGGTCATGATATCACACCGGGGAAGGGTAAGATTGATTTTCAACGTATCTTAGACCAAGTGCCAGATACGGTCTATACTGTAATTGAAGAAAATGCAAAAGATCCATTGATTGCAATTGAAGAAGCAAAACATTATTTGGAGGGACTTCTATGACTCAAAAACCGTTTAGCAACAGAGAAAAAATGATTTTTGCCTGGGGCGATGTCTTTGGTGGTGGTTCACAAGCCATGATTGGCGTTCTCTATTTGATTTTCTTAACCGACATTATTGGGATTAATCCAGCGCTAGCTGCGACAGCGATCATGGTCTCTAAAGTATGGGATGCTGTGAGCGATCCTTTGATGGGGGTTATCAGTGATAATACCCGTACCAAGTTTGGTCGA